>NZ_NWTA01000028.1:0-60428 GCF_002531955.1 Rhizobium sp. M10
CGAAATCAAGCGACGCACCGAGGTCGTCGGCATCTTTCCGAACGACGAAGCCATCGTCCGTCTCGTCGGCGCACTGCTGCTCGAACAGAATGACGAATGGGCCGTTCAACGCGCCAAGTATATGACGCTTGAGACCATGGCCCAAATGAGATGAGCCCCAAATCAGCCTGCCCCGCTGTGGCACGCTGATATCCCCTTCCGACCCATGTCGGGAAAGCACGGCCATCAGCCGCGACCTACACCACCTCCCGGGACACGATCGTATCACCTTGTATTCCGGACTAAACTTATGCCGACAGCGTTGCGATAGAGGGCATTCGGAACCAGCATGCGGCTATTCCGGAAGGTCGGCACTCGCATGACGTCATCTGACCGACATCGTGGGGTTATTCGACAAAAATTGCGAAATGTCCTTGATCCAGTTTCCGCTGTTAGATCTAGTTGTCGCCGGCAGTCCTTCTCCTTCTCTATCATATTTGCTGGAGCGTGCCGCAAGTCCGACAAGAGCTGCGCCTAGGCCAACAGCTCTGTGCTGTCATTGACGGGTTAGGAACACGTCAATGATCAACGAGGCTGGAGCCTTATACCCGGTGTTCCTGCCTCAAATGTAAGGGCATGACGAGTGCCGCCCTTTCCTTCACTTGACCAGGTGGTTTCCGATCGAGGAGCCGCCATCGACCGTCAGAATGCTACCGGTCGCGAACCTCGAACGATCGGACGCAAGAAAAAGCATTGCTTCAGCAATCTCTTCAGCTGTCCCCATCCGATCCATGACGGCACGGGCGTTGAAATCGCTGCGAAGCTTCGCGGGGTCCTTCGCTTCGGCGAAGATTTTCGTGAAGTAAGGAGAGTCGATTGTCCCTGGAGCGACCGCGTTGACACGAATTCCCTCTTTCGCATGATCCATGGCCATCGCGCGCGTCAGCGAAGATATTGCTCCTTTCGATGCTACGTAGGCAGTCCTGTCCGCGATTGCTGAGGTTGCGGTGTAGGAAGTCGTATTGATGATCGAACCTCCGCCGTTCCGTCGCATAACAGGAATGACGTACTTTGAGCAAAGGAAGATCCCTTTGACGTTTACGGACATAATCCGGTCCCAAGTTTCTTCAGGAATGGTCACCACATTCCCCGTCGTTCCGAACCCGGCATTATTGACGAGCACGTCGACCCGGCCCCACTTTGCGGTCGTCTTCTCAACCATGCTTTCCGCGTCCTTGGCGGACGAGACGTCGACGCGAACACCGAAAGCCTTCGAGCCGATCTCGTTCGCCACACGAACCGCGGCGTCTTCATTGACATCAGCAACAACCACATAGGCGCCGTTCTTTGCGAAAAGCTCGGCTGTCGCACGACCAATGCCGCTGCCGCCCCCTGTGACGATACAAACTCTTTGATTCAAATCCATCGACCATCTCCTCATTTTTGGGTGCCTTAGAAGACATTTTAGCAGACAATCTGTCAATTGTGAAAATCCAGTTGACAGATTGTCTGCTGATCTGTTTATCTAGGCTCGATCGAATTTGGCCGTGGGAGGACAATATGGCCGATACCAGCACTGAGGCGCAGTTGGCTTTTAAGGCAGCTATGCGTCGGTTCACATCAACCATCTGCTTGATCACGACCGAACTCAACGGGGTCCGTCATGGCATGGCCGCCACCGCGGTCCAGTCGGTTACCGCGGACCCACCAACTGTTCTTGTCTGCATCAACCAATCGGCTTCGGTGAATCAGCCTTTGAAGATCTCCGGGAAGTTCGCCGTGAACATGCTGCATCTTTCACATGCCGATCTTGTGCCGCTGTTCAGTGGGCAATTGAAGGGTGAAGAGCGCTTTCATTACGGCGAGTGGCTGTCTCTCGACGGCATGCCGGTCCTGTCCGATGCGCAGGCGGCGTTTGTCTGCAAGCTAAAAGATGTCGTTCACGTTGGAACGCATGATGTTGTGCTCGGAGAAGTGCTCGAAGCACGGTTCATCGAGTCAATCGCGCCGCTTCTCTACGAAAACGGTCAACTCGTCAGGTCGTCGTCCATCAGTGGATCGGCCGCATAGTAGGTGGCTTTAACCACCAATCACATCACTCATCGAAAGCCCAAGGGCGGCAAGGAGAAAAGCGTGAGCAATATGGCACCCGCAAGAGAAATTCATGGACGTGAAGTCACAGAGCGCTTTGAGCGCGGACTAAAGACCCGGCGCGAAGTCTTGGGGGGGGGCTATGTTGATGCGTCGGTCAGCAAAGCCACCGACTTCAATTGGCCGATGCAAACCCTCGTCACAGAATACTGCTGGGACGCGATTTGGAATCGGCCGGGCCTGGAGCGCAAGCAGCGCAGCATCCTCAATCTCGGGATGATTTCGGCCCTCAATCGTCCGCATGAGCTGAAACTGCATGTTCGCGGAGCAATCAACAACGGTCTTACCAAAGAGGAAATTCGGGAGGTTTTCCTCCAGGTTTCGATTTACTGCGGTGTTCCTGCGGCCATCGACAGCTTCCGCGTGGCAGCGGAAGTTTTCGACGAGATGGGCATCTAGTTATTCAACGCATTTGAGTGGGCTGAGCATCATCCGTTGCCAGCCCGAGGAGGGACTACAGTGACCGCACAAGACGATTTCCGCGCTGCCGGAAACCCAATGTTCAATGATAACAAGCTCAAGCTCGGCGTATTTGGCACGAATTGCTCGAATGCATGCGCGATTACGCTCGCTGAGACAACGTTCGAACCTACCTTCGACCACAACGTCGAGATTGCAAAGAAGCTTGAGGCAGCCGGTTGGGAATGCATGGTGCCGATTGCACGCTGGCGTGGTTTTGGCGGTCCTTCAAACTTCAATGGCGTGAACATGGATACGTTCACCTGGGCGGCCGCTCTCGCGGCGGTCACCACGAAGCTCCAGTTCTTCTCAACGACTCACATTCCGACGCTAAACCCGATTGTTGCAACCAAGATGGCGACAACAATCGATCACATCTCGAAGGGTCGATACGGCCTCAATCTCGTTACCGGCTGGTTCACTCCCGAAATGGAAATGTTCGGAGTTCCTATGATGGAGCACGACACCCGCTATGAATACGCCACTGAATGGATGGATATCGTCGAGACGCTCTGGAAACGCAATGGCGTTACCTTCGAAGGCGAGTTCCTCAAAGTCAAAGACGCCTTCAGTGAACCCAAACCCTACAACAAGGCGGGTCGCCCGCTCCTGATCTGCGCCGGCGCCTCGGGCAAGGGACTGCATTTCACCGCCAAGTTCTGCGACTTCAACTTCGGCTTCATGCAAGACATGGAATCCGGCGCTGCCTGGGTCAAAAAGGTGAAGGACCTGGCGCGTACTGAATATAACCGTGATCTTGGCACATTCACAGCTTGCCCCGTTATCGTTCGCGAAACGGAGAAGGAAGCAAAGGAATACTACGACTACTACGTCAACCAGAAGGGTGACTGGGAGGCATGCGAGAACATCTGTGAAGTTCTGCAGGTGCAATCTCAAAACCATTCTGCCGAAATGTATCAAAAATTCAAGGAACGCTTCGTCGCTGGCTGGGGTGGATACCCGATCGTCGGCAATCCAGAACAAGTCGCCGACAAGCTCGTGGATCTCAGCAATACAGGCGTCAACGGCGCCTTGCTGACAATGGTCGATTACAACGAGGAACTTCCCTTCTTTAACGACCGTGTCATGCCGCTGCTCAAGCAAGCCGGTCTGCGCAACTGAACCAGTCCTCGGGACGGCGATTGCCGTCCCGACACGAACTCTGCCAGATTCTGGCAGGATTTTCGCGGCTGGCGGCCAAAGGGGCCGGCGGTTGAGCGGAACCACAAGGGGAGGAGGCCCTGAATGCTGAAGAAAATCGTTGCAGCGCTTTTTACGCTGTCGAGCCTTTATCACATGAACGGCGTGGCGAAGGCTGACGGCCTCGATTCGTTGCCGCCGGACCAAAAGGCGCTTTACGAGAATATCGATCCCGCCATTCCGCTCGGGGGGACGGTGTACAAAGATTTTGTTCCAAAACGTCCACCGCCGTGGAAAATTGGTTATGCATCCACATATGCCGGTAATACCTGGCGCGCGAACATCCTGGACGAATTCACCAACGTATTGCTTCCGAGATATAAGGAAGCAGGCCTAGTCTCCGATCTAATCGTCACGCAGTCTGACCTCAAAGACGCTGTCCAAATCCAGCAGATGCGGCAGATGGTTGACGACGGTGTTGATGCGATCGTCATTTGCTGCTCGAACATTACCGCACTTAACAAGACCATAGAGTATGCTCATTCGAAAGGCGTGCCAGTCTTCTCAGTCTCGGGCTATGTCACATCACCCTACGCAATCAATGCCACAGAGAATAACACCGACGGTGGCTACAAGGCTGCTGAATGGCTTGCCAAGGAAATCGGTGAAAAAGGCAACGTCCTGATGGTATCGGGCATCCCCGGTTTCGCATCATCGGACAGCTTCGACATCGGCGCGAAGAACGCGTTCGATAAATTCCCCGGTATCAAAATTGTAGGCACGATAGCTGGCAAATGGACCGACCAGGTCGCCCAGGTTGAGGTTCAGAAGTTTCTTGCCACCAATCTTGCTGAGGTTAATGGCATTCTCGTTCAGTCCGCTTCAGAAAACGGTGTCGTGAACGCAGTACAGCAATCCGGCCGCGACATGATGCCTATCGTGCTCGGGGGTGAGGCTTCGGCAGCCTGCTACTGGCGTAAGAACCCTGATTTCATAAGCAAGAGCTTCCATTTCTGGCCGCCGCGGTCTGATGCCCGCCTTGTGTGGGACGTCATGATGCGAACGCTCGAAGGCCAGGGACCAAAGATCCAGTCGATTCTTCGTCCTGCGCTTCCTTACACCATTGATGACGTGAAGGAAGTGCTGAAGGAAGATTGCGATCCCAATTCCACGGATTGGATCGAGCCGAAGAACAACGGCTGGTGGCCTGCAGACGTCGCTGCAAACTACTTCGAACGTCCTGAAGATCCGTTAGCTTGGCGGCCGAAGAAGTAATGAATGTTCTCCGGAAGGAGACCTCCCAGCCTCCCGCGTCGGTTTCTATAATCGGCGCGGGAGGTATCTGCGATTTGATTGGAAATAGTGTGCTGGACTTTCACAGAATTCAACGTTTGCCGCCTTATGTTTTCGAACAGGTCAACCGTTTGAAAGCAAGCGCGCGAGCGGGCGGCGCCGATATCATTGATCTCGGCATGGGAAACCCCGACCTTCCCACTCCTCAGTCGATCGTCGACAAGCTGTGCGAGGTCGTGCAGGATCCGCGCACCCACCGCTATTCCTCCTCCAAGGGCATTCCGGGGCTGCGCCGTGCCCAGGCCGCCTATTATGCCCGCCGTTTCGGTGTCAAGCTCAACCCGGATACCCAGGTGGTCGCCACCTTGGGCTCCAAGGAAGGCTTCGCCAACATGGCGCAGGCGATCACCGCGCCCGGCGACGTGATCCTCTGCCCGAACCCGACCTATCCGATCCACGCCTTCGGTTTCCTGATGGCGGGCGGCGTGATCCGCTCGATGTCGGTTGAGCCGGATGAGAGCTTTTTCCCGCCGCTGGAGCGGGCGGTCCGGCATTCGATCCCGAAGCCGTTGGCGCTGATCCTCAACTATCCGTCGAACCCGACGGCCCTCGTCGCGACGCTCGATTTCTATAAGGACGTCGTCGCCTTCGCCAAGAAGCATGACATCATCGTGCTTTCCGACCTTGCCTATTCCGAGATCTACTTCGACGGCGCTCCGCCGCCATCGGTTCTCGAAGTGCCGGGTGCAATGGATGTGACCGTCGAATTCACCTCGATGTCGAAGACCTTTTCCATGCCCGGCTGGCGCATGGGCTTTGCCGTCGGCAACGAGCGGCTGATCGCGGCGCTCACCCGCGTCAAGTCCTATCTCGACTACGGCGCCTTCACGCCGATCCAGGTGGCCGCGACCCATGCGCTGAACGGCGACGGTTCCGACATTGCGGAGGTTCGCAACGTCTACAAGCGTCGCCGCGACGTCATGGTCGAAAGCTTCGGGAAGGCCGGCTTCGACGTGCCGCCGCCGGCTGCCACCATGTTCGCCTGGGCAAAGATCCCGGAAAAGTTCCGTCATCTCGGTTCGCTGGAGTTTTCCAAGCTGCTGGTCGAGAAGGCCGACGTCGCCGTTGCACCGGGTATCGGCTTCGGCGAAATGGGCGACGACTACGTCCGTCTGGCGCTCGTCGAGAACGAACACCGCATCCGCCAGGCTGCGCGCAACATCAAACGCTGGCTTAGCGGCGACGAGAAATTTGAAATCAACGTAATGAATCAGTGAAAGGATACCCGATGCCAATCTTCGGATCATGCCAATGCAAAGCGGTAACGTACCAGGTTCAGGAAATTGATGGACCCATGTGGAATTGCTTCTGTCAAACATGCCGGAAGTCACACGCCGCTGATCACAATACCGCTGCGAAGGTGAAAAGCGAGCACTTCAAGATCCTTACAGGCCAAGATACGCTTCATAGCTTCGAATCGACGCCTGGAAAGCTGCGGTGGTTTTGTTCGGTATGTGGCTCGCACGTTTATGCGGAGCGGCCGGCCAGCCCGGAGCTCAAAGTCGTTAGAGCCGGCACGTTCGATACCGATCCTGGAAGTGTGCCGATGTCAAACGTATGGGTATCGCATGCGGAACCTTGGCTCGCCCATGATCCATCGAAGGCAAGCTCACCAGAGTTCCCGTAAGTGACCGGGATACTACCTGTCGTAACTGAGGTGGAGCCACGGCGACCGTATATCAAGCGGCAACGCCTCATTCCGTGTCCAGGAGGTTCTAACGCAAACGTGCTGGGTCGGTAAAAGCGGCAGGGATTGCAGACAGTAGGTGCGCTTGCACGGCGAGCCCACCCATTGAGAGAATAAAGTCGTACGAGACAGAAGACTTCTGCGAAGCAATCCAGCCTTCGAGGTTGGGAAATTACGGGTTGTGAGGGCTCAGGACACCGCAGGACTATTTTTGCCCCCACGGGTCCTCAACGACCTCCATTGCGGTGTGAGTGAAAATTGTAAGATTGTCTTATGCGAGAATGTTGGGAGTCCTGTGACATGAAAGTTGTTGTAATAACGGGGAATTTATCGCGCCCCTCGAAAACCCGGGCCGTAGCAGACTTCATGGTGGATCGGGTGCGCGCGTCCGGCAACGAAGCAAGCTGCTGGGACCTTGTCGACCTTCATCCGCACCTTGGGGCAACAGTGTTGCCCTCCAGCGCCGCTGAGATTGTTAAAGCGGCACTCAACGATATTTTGGCTAGTGACGTGCTAGTTGTTGGTAGTCCGGTCTACAAAGCATCTTACACTGGGTTGCTGAAGCATTTATTCGACCTTGTCGACATGAAAGCGCTTAAGGGCCGCTATGTGATCCCTTTTGCAACCGGTAAAGCATCGAGTCACAAGCCGCTCGTCGAAGCCTCGATGGAAGCCTTATTCGACTTTTTCGAAGCGCAAATACATAGCCGTTTCATTTTCGCTCTCGATGAAGATTTTCAGAACGATGCTCTTTCTGAGAACCTGCGCGCGCTTGTCGACAGAGAGCTCGATGCCGCGCGTCGCGCCGTCAGCCCATAATAAGGAGGAGGATTCCATGTCTTTTTCGAGCATAGATGAGGCGATCGAGGCGATCGAAGCGGGCGAGATGGTTATCGTGGTCGACGACGAAAACCGGGAGAATGAAGGCGACCTAGTCGTTGCTGCCGAAAAAATAACAGCTGAGCACATCGCTTTCATGATGAAATATGCGAGAGGCCTTATCTGCGTGCCACTTCCAGCCGAACGTCTCGACAAACTCGAGATCCCCCTGATGGTCACACGTAATTCGGACTCACTGCAGACGGCATTTACCGTTTCCGTCGATTGCAAACACGGCACAACGACAGGGATTTCAGCCGAAGATCGAGCAGCAACCGTCAAGTCGCTCATCGATCCGCAGACGCGGCCGGAAGACCTATCGCGACCGGGTCACATTTTTCCTTTGCGTGCAAATCGTCTCGGTGTCCTGGGCCGTCCTGGCCACACCGAAGCTGCCGTGGATCTTGCACGACTTGCCGGCCTGGCGCCGGCTGGCGTAATCTGCGAGATCGCCAATGACGACGGAACCATGTCTCGACTGCCAGATCTCGAGAAGTTCGCAATCGAACATGGCCTGCACATAGTAACGATCGACGCTTTGATTGAGTACTGCAGGAGTCGTGATACGAGGGTAAAGCGTTACGCGCAGTCCTTTATGCCAACGCGGTTTGGGGATTTCAAGGCAATTGCTTATCGCGATAGTTTGACGGGAACTGAACACTTAGCTTTGACACTTGGCGAGTTGTGCGAGAAGGAAGACGTTCTGGTACGGGTGCATTCTGAATGTCTGACAGGTGAGGCGTTCCGGTCCATGCGATGCGACTGCGGTCAACAGCTCGAAATGGCTCTTCGGGCGGTCCAGTTAGCGGGCGCTGGTTGCGTGATCTACATGCGTGGGCAAGAGGGGCGTGGCATTGGCTTAGGAAACAAAATTGCGGCTTACAGCCTGCAGGATCATGGTCGTGATACTCTTGAGGCAAATCGGGAACTCGGCTTCGCATCTGATTCCCGCGAATATAACGCAGCGGCGGATATCATCCGCGACCTCGGTATCGGCAGCGTTCGGCTTCTGACCAACAATCCTACAAAAATAGAGGCGCTGCGAACGTCAGGCGTCATCGTGTCGTCTCGCCAGAGTCTGATCGCCGCATCTAGCGCGTCCAACATCACTTATTTTAAGACAAAGCGCGATCGGTTTGGCCACCTGTTGGACCAGGACACGTCAGCTGAACACGTCGGCCGGAGCAACGTCTTTTCAGTGTTTGGCGCGCAGGTGTTCTCTGGACCCCTTGGATAACGGAGCCGCCCTCGCCACTTACCTGCCGGTGATTGTAGGGGGCCGCCTTTGACCGGCAGAGTCCTAGAGCTTTTGCGTGGGCCCTGCCAGCACATCATTCGTGCAGGCCTATCGGAGTGATGTGGCCCGCGATTGCATCGAAAGCAGCGTTCGACCATATCTCGTCTTGAGCACGGCTGTTCCGACGGATCGCATTTAATCGCGGTCCGTCTTGTCTTTCGAAAAGTCTCGCAAAACTAATGCTTCATGCGAAGGATCGGCTTAATGACTTTGCCGCTCTCGGAATCAGCCATCGCCTCGTTGATCTGGTCGAGGTCATAGAACTGAACCAGTTTGTCGAACGGGAAAAGTCCCTGCTGCCAATACTCGATCAACTGCGGGACGAACTCGGACGGAACGCTTTGTCCTTCGACAACGCCGATCAATGTGCGGCCGAAAAGGAAGTTCCCGATATCGATCGTGCCTTCAGTGCCGAGAGCGGACGAGCCAACGAGACCGCATGTTCCCGGCGTACCAAGGCAGTCGACTGCCTGACGGAAAACTCGCGGCGAACTCGTGCATTCCAAGCTGAAATCAACGCCTGCGGGGACGATCTTCCTGATCGCGGCAACGCTGTCCAATTTGCGGGCATTTATCGTGTGCGTCGCCCCGAGTTCGCGCGAAAGTTCCAGCCGTTCATCGTTCAAGTCGATCACGATGATGGTCGCGCATCCGGCGATTTTCGCGGCCATCGTAGCCGCCATGCCAACCGCACCAGCACCGAACACTGCTATTGACGAGCCGGGCTTCGGCTTGAGGCAATTCAGTACCGCGCCAGCACCGGTCTGAAGCCCGCACCCGAGCGGTCCGATCAACTCGAGTGGAACATCCTTTGCAACCTTCACGGCGTTTCGTTCGCTGGCGATGGCGTAGGTTGCAAATGACGACTGCTCGAAGAAGCAGCCACTAATCTGTTTCCCGTGAGAATCATGGATCGGGCAGGTGCCATCCGGACGAGTGCCGCGGAAATTGCGACCGAAGAAGTCCTCGCAGTAGAAAGGTGTACCGGAAAGGCACTTTTCGCACTTGCCGCAATAGGCGTAGCTCAAAGCAACGTGATCACCGGGCACAAGATCTTTAACTGCGCTCCCGACGGCCTCGACGACGCCAGAGCCTTCGTGTCCCAACACAACAGGTTGAGGTACGTCATATCCCTGGTCCCTGACCACCAGGTCGGTATGACATACCCCCGATGCGACGATGCGGACCAAAATCTCGTCTGCACGAGGTTCCTCAATCCCTATGCACTCCAAGATCAAGGGCTTCGCCTTTTCGCGCGAGACCGCCGCATATGCCTGCTTCATGTAACTGTTCCTCCAAGGCTCACAACGCAATTCGCGCGAACGTACTCATCGTCAGACAATCAGTCAATAATTACTCTATTAAATTAGATCAGTTCAACCGGAGCAGGGCTGCATTTTTGCAAAGTCACGAGTGAACGCTGATTTGAAGTGATCAAAGGGTTCCGATGCATGTTCGAAAGGGAGCATGCGTCTTGTCCCGCTTTGGGCTGAAAGATCGGCAGACGAAAATTTAGTAGCAACGTGTGAGGCGAGCCGGATGGCGTCGCTTGCCGACGTCGAGCCGGTTCTGAAGGCTATCGACAGCTTCGAGACACCGGTATTGCCAAGTTCAACCGACTACAAACGATGCTACTGCCAGCCAGGCTTAACAGACAGTACCAACCAGGACGTTAGTCTTCTCGATGATCGAGAGGTCCGACGCAATCCGGTATACAGTTGGCGCGGCGGTCGGTGACTCAATAGCGAGCGTATCCTGGATCGTGAGGCGTTCGATGCCCTGCTTTAGTGACCTGATCGTATTCCCGTGGGCCACCACAAGAACCGATTTCCCTCTCAACAAGGGGGGGAACACTTCGCTTATCAAAAAGGGCAGAACCCTCGCGCTTATGTCCCGTATGCTTTCTCCCCCAGGTGGTGGAGTGCTGTACGAGCGGCGCCAAACCTGGACAACATCCTGGCCCCACCGCTCACGTGCCACGTTCTTGTTGATGCCGGTGAGCTGTCCGTAGTCGCGTTCGTTCAACTCGGTTCTCCTGATTGGCTCCAGCAGATCGCCGTTGGTTTCGTTCAAAATCGCTCTGCAAGTGTCGACTGTGCGCAAGAGGGCAGAGCTAAACGCAATATCGAACGAGATGCCGAGGTTCGCGAGCAGTGAGCCGGCTCGCCTGCTCTCAGACCAGCCCTCCTGTGTGAGCGGCACGTCGCTCGTACCCGTGAACTCCCCGCGCGCGTTCCCTTCGCTTTGGCCATGCCGGACAATCACCAGAGTGGACATTCATAACCCTCCCATCGATTTAGCGAACACGAATATTGTCGCACTATCGGACAATCCGTCAAGTGCGACTATGTGCAAGTGAAAACAAAACGATGTCGAAAAAACAAACGTCGAAGTTTATATTTATTGACAGATTGTCTGATAGCTCATACCAATGCACTCCGCCGTATTGAGGAGAGTCCGGCACGGCTTGGGAAGGCAAGGCTCTCGCCTTAACAGACAATGCCGCCCAGAGCGGCCGGAGGAGGAATTTTCATGAAGAGACGTACATTTCTACAAGCGAGCGGGGCAATTGCTGTAGCCGGCACGTTCGGAATGCCGGGGATTCTTCGCGCCGACGACGCGATCAGTCTCCTACCTGACACTTGGCCCTCCGAAGGCGCCAACCCAATTGTCGACGCGGGTAAGTTCAAGAAGTCAGGCCCGTGGAAGATCGGACACAGCCACTACGGCCTCGCTGGTTCAACGCATACCTACCAGACGGCGTTTGAAGCCGAATATGAAATAAAAAAGAACAAGGATCGGATCGCTGATTACCAGTTCCGGAGCGCTGATCTCAATGCCTCCAAACAAGTTGCCGATATCGAGGATCTGATCGCCCAGAAGGTCGATGCGATCATCATCGCACCGCTAACCACCGGTTCCGCCGTCGAGGGCATCAAGAAGGCAAAGGCTGCTGGCATTCCAACCGTAGTCTATCTCGGACGCGTCGACACCGAGGAGTTTACGGTTCAGGTCCAGGGCGACGACTTCTATTTCGGGCGCGTGATGGCTCAGTTCCTCGTCGACAAGCTTGGCAACAAGGGCAAGGTATGGGTTCTGCGTGGCGTCGCCGGGCATCCCATCGATGCAGATCGTTATGCAGGCGCCATGGAAGTCTTCAGCAAGTCTGGACTTCAGATCACGTCGACCCAGCACGGAAGCTGGTCTTATGAGGACTCAAAGAAGATCGCCGAAAGCTTGTATCTCTCCGACCCCGATGTCGCGGGCATCTGGACCGATGGAGCCAACATGTCTCTTGGCGTTTTGGATGCCTTGCAGGAGGCTGGCGCCTCAACGATCCCGCCAATCACGGGCGAAGCACTTAACGGCTGGATGCGTCGTTGGAATGACGAAAAACTTTCCTCGATCGGTCCGATTTGCCCACCCGCTCTGTCTACTGCCGCGCTACGGGCCGCCTTCGCCTTGCTGGATGGGAAGCCGATTCAGCGTAACTGGACGAACCGCCCCAAGCCGATCACCGACGAGACGCTCTCCCAGTTCTATCGCGCAGATCTCACTGATGCGTACTGGGCGCCGACCGAAATGCCGAACGAAAAGCTCCTTGATTATTTCAAGGCTTGATGAACTACGGGCACGATCACTCGTGCCCGTATCCCTGTCGAAGATGGAAATTCCCATGAGCACGCTTGTCGAGATGGTCGGCATCAACAAATCGTTTGGTTTCACGAAAGTCCTTTCGGACGTTCGCTTTTCCCTGGAACGTGGCTCCGTGCACGCTCTGATGGGGGAAAACGGCGCGGGGAAGTCCACCCTGATGCGTATTCTGGCGGGGGTATATCAGCCGGGCGCAGGAAGTGTTCGGCTCCGCGGGGAGGAAGTCAATTTCCGTTCCCCTAAGGAGGCACGGTTGGCGGGAGTGTCGACGGTGTTTCAGGAGTTTACCCTGATCCCCAATCTCACCGTTGCTGAGAACATGTTCCTGGGCCACGAACCTCGTCGCATTGACGGTTCGATCGATAGCGTCGAGGTAGTGAAACGCGCTCGCGCTTTGCTGGCTGACGTATTTCCACAGCTCGACGCAACCGCGATCGTCGAGACACTGACTGTCGCGCAGCAGCAGGCAGTTGAGATCGCGAAGGGACTTACGTCGAACGCGGACGTATTCATCTTCGACGAGCCAACGGCGGCGTTGAACTCGACCGATGTCGCGCATCTTTTCAAGGTTATCCGCGACCTTAAGGCTCAACATAAGGCTGTCGTCTACATCTCTCATCGCATGAATGAAGTCTTCGAACTATGCGACACCATCACCGTCATGAAAGATGGCGCTTGGGTAAGGACTGCAAGAGCGCAGGACTTCAACTTGCAAACGCTGGTAGCGACAATGGTTGGTCGCGAACTTCAGAACTTCTTTCCGCCGCGCTCGCAGGCCACCGGAGCGGCAATGCTGGAGGTTTCGGACTTGCGCCTCGACGACAGCAGCTCGACAGTCACTTTCGTTGTCAGAAAAGGTGAAATCATCGGGCTGGCAGGGCTCGAAGGACAGGGCCAGCGAGAGATAATGCGTGCCATTGTGGGCGTTGAATCGCCAAAGGCCATCGCCGTGTGGCGTGCCGGCCCCGACAACAGCATGCACGTGGTGAATGTAGGGTCAGGGTTCGCTCGCGCGGTCGCATCAGGAATCGGTTTTATCCCTGAGGACAGGAAGCAGGAAGGGCTGTTCCTGCGCCTGCCTATCTACGACAACATCGCGCTGGGAAAACAGCTCAATCGGAATATGGCAAGCGTTGCGTGGCGATCGGTGTCGAAGGTCCGCGAGGTGATCAAGTCGTTACGAGTTGCGGCCGCCGATCCCAATGCGCCCGTAGGTAAACTCTCGGGCGGGAATCAGCAGAAGGTGCTGCTGGGCCGCTGGTTGCTCTCCGGAGTGGACATCCTCGTTATTGAGGAGCCCACGCGCGGCGTCGACGTCGGTGCAAAGGCAGAGATTTACAGATTGCTGCGGGACTTCAGTGATCGTGGCGGTGCGGTCGTGGTTTCGTCGCGCGAGCACGCTGAGCTTATAGGGCTCTGCGACAGCATTTTGGTCGTTCATGACAGGAAGATCGTCGGGCAGATGTCCGCAGAGGGGGCGACCGAGGAAAGAATCCTCGAGACTGCGCTGGGGGCGAGTGCGTCACCGGATCCCCGTGCTGCGGTGCATTGAGGAGGATAACTTATGAATTCATTTGCCAGTCGCCTGAAGCTCCCTTATCGCGCGGGAGCGATCGGGCTTTCCATTGGAACGCTCCTGGTGATGGTTGTCGCCTCGGTAATATTATTGCCGGACTTCATGGATCCGGAGAATTTGTCTAATCTCCTGGCGCAATCGACGGTGCTCGTCATCTCGGCTCTCGGTCAGACGTTCGTCATTCTCACTGGCGGCCTCGACGTGTCGGTTGGGTCCGTCATCAGTCTAACGACGACGATCATGACGCTTGATCTTCCTGAGATAACCCGCGTGCTTATCTGCATCGCGGTGGCGATGGGGTTCGGAGTAGCGAACGGTTACGGTGTCGCGCGCCTCAATGTACATCCAATCATCATGACGCTGACAACAATGGGCATCGGCCAAGGTATCGCGTTGATCATTTTGCCAATCCCAGGTGGGCGCGTTCCGGAGTGGCTTTCCGGCTCGGTAGCCGGATCCATCGGCCCCGTACCTAACTCATTGTTTTGGTTGATCACGGCATCGCTCTTCGCATCCTGGATTCTCTATCGTCGTCCCTTCGGCCTCTACCTCTTCGCTTCCGGCGGCAATGACTTCAACGCACGGATGAACGGTGTTCCCGTCGAGCGCACCATCATCAAAGCGTATGTTCTTTCCGCTCTATTCGCATGCGCTGCGGGGATGTTTCTTGCAGGTCGCCTTGCATCGGGTGATCCTAAGGGCGGCGCTTCATTCGGGATTGAGTCTGTAACGGCTGCAGCATTGGGTGGGGTCCACCTCGCCGGGGGCATCGGAAGCATTGTGGGAACCGTCGTTGGCGCGGCGATCCTCGGGACAGTGAATAATGTGATGAATCTGGCCAACGTCTCTGCATTTCTTCAGTCGGTCGTCAAGGGTGTGTTGCTTCTCGTACTCGTCGTTTCGCAGCGACGCAAAACAATCGGACTTTGAAAGAGATGGACTTCTCGATGACCACATCAGACTCGAAAACTGAAGCACCATCTCGCTCATTGAGGGGTAAGAGCGCCATTTCGTGGATACTCGGGCTACCGCCCGCATACTATGTGCTCGCAATCCTGGTTGCGGTTGCTCCAGCAGTGAGCGCCACGCTCATAAATCCCAACTACTGGTTTGTAATCCTCAAGCAGTCAGCGCCGCTCGGGATCGCGGTGCTCGCCCAGTCGCTTGTCATGCGGGTGCGATCCATCGATCTCTCTGTCAGCGGTATTTTCGCGTTCGCGATTTATTTGGCCAGCTCGGGCCAGCTCAACAACTATCCACCGCTAATGACCGTCCTCATGCCTGTTGTGATTGGGCTAGCTGTGGGGGGTGTAAACGGAATACTCGTAGCATACGTGCGCGCTTCTGCCGTTATCTCCACACTAAGTGTTTCGGCCATTCTGATTGGGATCGTCCAATACATGAGCGCCGGCCGCGCGCCCGGTTCAACGCCAAGCTGGCTTCGAATACTTACGAGCGGCAATATCCACGGCCTTTCCTATTCCGTGGTCCTGTGGATCGTCATCGCCGCCCTGATTTCTATCGCATTTCGCTTTCTCATCGTCGGGCGTTACTTCAGGGCCGTCGGCGACAATCCGAGGGCGGCGGAAACTACAGGAATTCCGTTGGCACGTACGATTTTTGTCTCGCACACGCTCGCGGGCGCCCTGACAGGCATCGCGGCCCTGGTCCAGGTATCCGCGTTGGCGGTCGGCACCATCAAGCCAGGCTTCGACACCTTCATGAATGCGCTCGCCGCCACGATCCTCGGCGGTGTGACGTTCGGCGTCGACCGGGGCGGCGTCGCCGGGCCGTTCGTTGCCGTCGTTGCCTTCAGCTTCCTGTTCGCGATGCTGACCGTCTTCGGCATCCAGGAGCCGGGCAAGCTTATCGTCCAGGGCGTGATCATTGCATTTGCCGCAATCATCTACGGTGCGCGCGCGGGTCGCGTCTAGTCCGTCGGGCCGATCAAGTCATTCCCGTAGCAATTGCGGGAGAACGCAGGAGAATATAATGGTGAAAATCACTGCGGCTGTCGCCGTGAAGCCAAAGAGCCCGCTGGAATTCCGTGAACTCGAACTGGCTGACCCCGAAGGCAACGAGATCCTGGTTCGCACGGTTGCGAGCGGGATCTGCCACACGGACTTGCTGCTTCGCGACGGTATTTTTGGCCCGCCGGCACCGGTGATCCCGGGGCACGAAGGCGTCGGCGTCGTCGAGGCGGTCGGACCAGAAGTTCAGAGCCTCAAAGTGGGTGATCACGTCGCACTGAGCCAGAGCTCATGCGGATTCTGCGCCGACTGCCGCCGTTCTCACCCAATGAACTGCCAAAACTATACCCAGTACAATCTTACGGGGCTTCGTCCGAATGGTAAGAAGGCATTGCTCTGCGATGAAGTTGGCATTGGCAGCAATTTCGTGGGCCAGTCGTCCTTTGCGACGCATATCCTTGCGACTGAAAACAATGCAGCGCTTTTGCCGAAAACAGACCTCGACCTTACCGACGCTGCGCCACTCGGGTGCGGCATGGCAACGGGTGCAGGAACAGTGATAAACGCGATGAAGCCGGAAATAGGGTCGACGATAGCCGTTTTCGGCGCAGGTGCTGTCGGCATGGCCGCCGTGATGGCCGCCAAAGTTCGTCGGTGCAGCAAGATTATCATCATAGATCTGAATCAGCAGAGGCTAGACATGGCCATGGGGCTTGGTGCCACACATGCGATCAACGGCAAAGATCCCGACGTAGTCAACCAGATCCATGCGCTGACGGGCGGCGGTGCCGACTTCGCGATTGACGCAGTTGGCATCATTCCGGTTATTCTGAACTCGATCAAGTGCACCCGTGCCGGCGGGCACGTTGTCTTGCTCGGCCTCGACGCGCTCGGTAACGACATTCCCATCCCCCTCGATCTAATGGTGTTCAATCGCAAGATCCAGGGTGCGATCCTTGGTGATCAGATTCCACAGCTGTTCATTCCGCAGATGATGGATCTTAATCAGGCTGGGCTTTTCCCCTTCCAAAAATTGATCACCAAGTATCCCTTCGAGAAGATCAACGAAGCGATCGCGGACGCCGAAGCCGGGCGAGTGATCAAGCCGGTCGTCGTTTTCAATTAGGAGCCAGCGCAAATGACATCGAAGAAGTCAGAGGAACAGCACCTTGTCGTGGAATTCAAAACCACGTCCCAAAATCGAAATCGCGTAAAAGAACTCCTTCAGGAATTCATTGGACCCGCCCGCGAAGAGTCTGGTTGTCTCTACTACGACCTCTACCAGCGGTCGGACGATCCGAACACTTTCATCATCTTAGACGGCTGGCAGAATGAGGCGGCTGTCGTTGGCCATGGCGAACATCCTAATGTCAAGCGGGTGCTGGAGCCTCTTCTTCCACTGTTGGTGAGTCCACCGTCGATTAATGTAAATACCCGTATCAGCGACTGATCGGGCGCAATGGCCATTTCTACGAGGCGCGCGCCCCGAGCGCGCAGGTTTGAGGGAGACGAAATGGATACGCATCGAGTTGTCGTAGTCGGCGGTGGCTTTGCCGGACTCCAGTTAGCGAAGGACCTCAAGTGTCCCGACACTTCCATAACGATCGTCGACAGGCGCAACCATCACCTCTTTCAACCGCTCCTCTACCAAGTTGCCACGACTGTATTGGCAACCTCGGAGATAGCCTGGCCCATCAGAGCATTGTTCAGAGGACGAAAGGATGTATCGACGCTGCTGGGCGAGGTTGTTGGCGTTGATACCGAGGCACGCGTAGTATCGCTCAAGGATGGGAATGCTATTCCCTATGACACGCTCGTTCTCGCGACAGGTGCAAGGCACGCCTATTTTGGCCGGGACGAGTGGGAGCCGTTTGCGCCCGGGCTAAAGGCACTCGAAGACGCGACGACCATCCGGCGGCGGCTTCTTCTCGCGTTTGAGAAGGCCGAATTGGAGGCTGATCCCGAACGGCGGAAGGCAATGCTCACGTTCAGCATAATCGGAGCAGGCCCGACAGGCGTGGAGATGGCTGGGATTATAGCGCAACTGGCCCAACGAACCCTTGTTGAGGAGTTCCGTAGCATCGACACCAGATCGGCGCGCATCCTTCTCATCGAGGCAGGTCCACGTGTCCTACCCGTGTTCCCGGAGGCACTTTCGAGATATGCCGAGCAGTCGCTAATCAAGATGGGCGTCGAAGTGAGAACAGGCATTCCCGTGACGGCATGCAACGAGAACGGCATCGCGATCGGAGATGAGTTCGTTTCAAGCCGGACCGTCATCTGGGCTGCGGGGGTGCAAGCGTCGAACGCCGCCGCCTGGGTCGGTGCTGAAAAGGACAGGGCGGGTAGGGCGGTCGTGCAGCCAGATCTGACTGTTGGCGGTAAGCCCGAGATTTTTATTATTGGAGATACTGCCTCCGTGAAGGCCGCTGATGGAACACCCGTCCCCGGAGTGGCTCCCGCCGCCAAACAGCAAGGCAAATATGTCGCTTCGGTAATTGAAGCACGACGTCTGGGTATACCCACTCCAAGTGCGTTCAGATATAGGCATCTGGGAAACCTGGCTACCATCGGGCCGAATTCGGCTGTTATCGACTTTGGGAAGATCCGGCTCAAGGGCGGAATTGCATGGTGGATTTGGGGGCTTGCCCATATCTACTTCCTGATAGGTACGAGGAGCAGATTGGCAGTGGGACTAAGCTGGCTATGGATCTTTGTTTCCGGCCATCACTCCGCACGTTTGATCACGCAAAAAGAAACCTTAAAGGATGAGGTTTAGTCGCTAGCGCGAGCACGCCCGAGTCTGCTGGGCCGTGAATGGAGACCATCAAAGGCCAGACATTTGGGAATCGGTTGCGAAGCGATGGTTGGCAGCAGGTAACAATTCTGTCGGAGTTCCATATATAACAATGATTGATCTTCGCACTATCAACTTAGGCGACTTCGACTGCGTCGAATTCACGGCGAGGACTGGCCGCGACAAGTCAATTGCCCTGTCCGCCTGTCGTTAGCGATAGGCGGGCCTCATGCTTGAATACCGTTTCGGGAAGGAAGTGATGATGTGGAGAGTTGAGAGTGTCCCCCTCTAAGATTGACCATTTCTCGCTCAAAGGTACCTGCAGCGAGGAACTCGCGGCAGCGCTTTCGAGGCTTTCCCCGCAATCTGAAGCGCATGTACATGGCGATAAGACGATCGCCTACGATGTACATGCGATTACCAATGGTCCGATTGCAGTTATTGCCGCGCACTACGAGGGCGACCTAACCGTCCAGCACCGGGGACCGGCGGAGGCAAACATCATCATGCTTCCACTACATGGGCGATCGGTCGTTACCGTTGACGGCAGACAAATCCCGTCAGAGGGAACGCGGGGCGTTTTCGTGAACAGTATGTCGGCGAGTACGACCCAATTCATTGGGCCCAGGAAACATTTGGGGCTTAGGATCGCCCATGATGAGCTGACGCGCCGTTTGGGATGTCGGCTCAATACGCCAATAAGAGGCAGCCTCGATTTTTCGCCAGAAATCGACCTATCGGTCGGGTTCGGCTCCCTTTTGGTTCAACTGGTACCAGTGCTGTATGCTGGATTACGAGACGGAACCCTCCTTCAATCACCGATAGCACTTCATCACCTCACTGAAACGACGATGGAGCTTTTGATCGAAGCTGCGCAGCATCGCTACTCATCTGAGTTATGCCGCGTTGCTGAATCACCCTTACCCAAGGCCGTTAAGCGGGCGGTCGACTATATGCGTGCCAATATTACTCGGCCGCTATCTCTTGAGGAAATCGCAACGGCTTGTGGCGTAAGCCGACGCACTCTTCAAAGCGGTTTTCGCAACTTTCGGAATACGACCCCTCTGGCATTCCTGCAGCACCTACGGTTGGAATTAGTGCATCAGGAACTGATGACAGGCGAACCTGGCCTCTCGGTCACGCAGGTCGCTCTGAAATGGGGCTTCGTGCATAGAGGCAGATTTTCTGCGGACTATCGCAAGCGCTATGGGGTACTTCCCTCGGAAACATTGCGTATATCATAAGCAGATTGCGCCGACCGAGCTACGATCAGCCGGCACGCTCGACCGTCCTCAAGGCTTGCAGCAACAGCACTCTCCAGAAAAGCCGACTGCCTCGGCCCAAGATCTGTCTTGCAGATGATCCCCTGAACGCGACGATGTTCCGATCTGCGCAACGCAGTTCAAGACCACTACAGGGGTTAATCTTATAGTAATTATGCCGAGGTCATCTCACACATAGCGGTCAATGTCGCAATGTTCTGGACCGCGTCGCTAATGGAAGCCGGTGTAATTTATAGTCGTCTATGAGGAACATATGTCGAGACTGCCGCTATCTCTACTTTTAATGATTTTGGCAATTATCCCGTTGACGGCGTTCGTAATCATCGGAGTATCAACATCACTGGGATATTACCGAGAATACTCTACCTTCCGCAGCGCACAAACAACGCAGCGACTTGGGCGGGAAGGCGGATTCCTCGCCCAAGCTATAGCGGCGGAAGCGTTTGCAGGCGCCGACGTGCGTCGGGCAAAGCAAGCTGCATCGGACAGGGCTTTTACAGCGGTCTTTTCCGCTTACGACTCTTGGAAAAAGGCATTCGACGATCCGGCCATAGAACGGGCGGTACAGATCATTCGTGAAAGGCGGGACAATATCGATAGCTTCCGCCGGCGCGTCGATGACGGAACGGCTAGCGAGGCGGAGGGAGCTGTTGCTTTGCGCCCAGCTGCCCTTGCGGGCTTGGAGCTCGTCCGTCGCACTGGGGCGACTGTCAATGATTTGGATTTAGCACGCCAAATTACCGGTTTTCACGCGCTCATGCAGATCACGGAAGCTAGTTTGCTGGAGATCAGGCCCGGCCGAGCCTACGTCAAAAATTCAGCCATGTCCGTCGATCTATTTTCGTCCCTCTTACAGTCAAAAAATCTAAAGCAGCTTTATGTGCCTGCGATGCAGGAATTTCTCCCCGCCGATCTCGTCAAATCTTATGACGACTTCGAGGCCAGCGCCGCAGGCAAGTTCATCGCGGGCGTTCGCGATCAGATGTATGCAAACCAGCCGGGCGTTTCCTTCCCCCCCGAGACGTTGGATCGATGGAATGAAATCACCCAACAGCGGGCTGCTTTGTTGACCGCACTCATTATGCGCACCGGCGACGAGTTGGACGAGATGGCATTTCAGCGTTACGCCGATCTTCGCAATGCCTTTATCGGCTACTCCGGCGCCACGCTTCTGATCATGTCTACGGTACTCATTTTGTGCATTTCGGTCGTTCGGAGAATTTCAAGCTCCATTCGGACTCTGACAAGCCGAATGAAGGCACTCGCAGAAGGCGATACGTCGGCGCCGGTGCCCTTGACGATCCGACGCGACGAGATCGGGGACATGGCGCGTTGCCTTGAGTTTTTCCGCGGCGCGGCCATACAGAAAAGTAACCTGGAGACATCCGCGGAAGCTGAGCGCATTCGTTCTGACCAAGAGAAGCTGGATATTCAGGTAAGGGCGGAAAAAGAAGCAGAAGAGCGCCTCATCCGAGCGACGACGGCATTGGCAACCGGGTTGAAGCGGATGGCGGATGGAGACTTGATTTATGAAATTGAGGAGCCGTTAGCGCCACAGTTTGAAAGTTTGCGCAGGGATTTCAACGCTTCCATTCGTCAGCTCCGGGACGTGCTTGTTACCGTCGGCCATTCAGTCGAAACGGTCACGAATGGCAGCTCGGGCGTCTCGGCCGCATCTGAAAATCTTTCAAGACGCACGGAGCAGCAGGCGGCTTCGCTCGAGGAAACTGCAGCGGCGTTGGAGGAGATAACCGTCAACGTTGCATCGACCACGAAGAGGACGGCTGAGGCGCGCGGAGCCGTCCAACAGATGCGAGATCATGCGGAAATGTCCGGTCGGGTTGTACGCGATGCTATCGGCGCCATGAATCGCATTGAAAACTCCTCCAAGCAGATTTCCCAGATCATCAGCGTCATCGACGCGATCGCCTTCCAAACGAACCTCCTGGCGCTGAACGCCGGCGTCGAAGCAGCGCGTGCTGGCGACGCGGGAAAAGGCTTTGCGGTTGTTGCCCAGGAGGTCAGGGAGCTTGCACAGCGCTCAGCGACAGCGGCAAAAGAAATCAAGGATCTCATCGGCAATTCAGCTCTTGCCGTCGACGAAGGCGTAAGGCTCGTGAGTGAAACCGGATCGGGCCTGAGAACGATTGAAGAGCTTGTGCAGGATGTAAATCTTCATATGGACGCAATCGCAACGGCCTCCCAGGAACAATCGTCGGGCCTGCGCGAGATCAACGGCGCGGTTAACCATATGGACCATGCCACTCAAGAAAATGCGAGCATGGTCGCGGAGATGAATACTGCAGGATCGCACCTCGCTCAAGAGAGCCAAAGCCTAGCCGCACTGTTGAAACATTTCCACTTCAAAGACGAGAGCGGGAAGCCACAGAAGGTCACGGGCGAACTTGGGAAGAGCTTCCCGCCCGGTCAGACAATGGTTGACCGCGGAGACTATCCGATGCGCCGTGGTAACCTGGTGCTCGCGCCTTCGAATGATGATTGGCAAGCGTTCTAAATGATATGGGCGGCGTCGCCGACCACATGCAAATACACGTCTCTGATGATTCTGAATGAGAGCGATATCCCGGTGGGGTAGCGGCATGGTACTCCGCCAAATGACTTGTGCGGTCCTAACAAAATGCTGGCTTGACGCATGATTGCTCAGCCACGTGACAAAGCAGGACAGGCACATGAAACACGTACGTCAATCGGAACGCACATCCCGCCCCGAACAGCCTGTGGAAGTGCAGATGGCGACTGATGCTCAAATCGACCAGGGGCGTGGAGCCTTCCGCAACGCGGTCAATGCCAGCCCTCCGCTTGCCACGGGCACGGCCCCGCCATTTTCGGAAGCCTCCGTTGTCCGGCCATCGCACGGTCACGACGCAGATGTCGCAAGTCTGAAGCAACCGTTTGAGAAGGCTTTCCGGGCGAATCCCCGGCATCCTGCGACAAACGTCGACTTGCCATTCAACGCCGAAGAGATGTCCAGTGCCGTCGTACTCGACGCGATCCCGTTACCCGTCTTCTTCAAAAACAGAGATGGGATACACCTTGGTTGCAACAGGGCCTTCGAAAGCTTCTCCGGCCGCTCAAAGGGAGATATTATCGGAAAAACCGTTTTCGATTTGGTGCCCGCACCCATAGCCGAGACGTATGCCGCGTTGGACGAGGCGCTTTTTGCAAATGGCGGTGTTCAGCAATATGAAGCAAAGGCCACCACCGAGAATGGTGGTGTCGTTGATCTTTTACTCAGCAAGACCGCAATCACTGATATCGCTGGTAACAGGATCGGCTTGGTTGGCGCGATGTTGGACATCACAGAGCGAAAACGTGCGGAGCATGATCTCAAAGAGGCTCTTGAATTCGCAGAGGGAATTATTGCCGCCATTCCTGACGTTCTGTTCGAGGTAAATGCCGACGGTCGCTACCTGCAGGTCTGGGCAAGGAATCAGGAGATCCTGGCGCAGCGAAAAGAAGTGCTGCTCGGCAAGCTTGTCCGCGATGTGCTCCCTCCAGATCAGGCCGACATCGCTATGCTGGCTCTTGAAGAAGCCGATGAAACCGGCGCCTCCTACGGTCGTTGTGTCCGTATAGCCCTACCAAACGGCGAATCCCGTTGGTTTGAACTGTCGGTCGCAAGGCGACCAAGCAGCAATCACTCAACCGTCACTTTTCTGGTGTTATCTCGCGATATTACCGAACGAAAGCACGCCGAGGGCACGACTATTGAAGCTCGGGCTCGCCTCCTAAGTGTCCTGCAGACCATTCCGGATATGGTATGGCTGAAAGACGTAACAGGCAAATATCTGTTGTGCAATCATGCCTTCGAAGAATTGGTCGGCAAGGCAGAAGCGGAAATCGTCGGGAAAACGGATTATGACCTGTTTACTCCCGAACTCGCCCAGTTTTTTCGTGACAAGGATGAGGAGGCCATGCAAGCCGGCCGTATTCTCATCAATGAGGAACGGTTTACCGCTCACGAGGACGGTCGATCAACGCTTTTGGAGACTCGTAAGGTTCCGGTATTCACGGGGGGAAAGCTGATGGGGATCCTCGGCGTCGCCCGCGATATCACCGAACTGGACACGTCCCGTAAGAAAATCCATCAGATGGCATTCTACGATTCTCTGACCGGCCTGCCTAACCGGACACTTTTCAATGAACGGCTACGCGAGATGATCGGGGACGCGGCTTCGGCGGGCCAGCGAGCCGGGGTGATGCTGATCGACATGGACCATTTCAAAGCGATCAATGACACTATGGGACATCCCGTCGGTGACGAGTTGCTGCGGCAGGTGGCGACACGCATGAAAAAAGGCGTCCGTGCCAGCGACACCGTGGCGAGACTCGGTGGAGATGAATTTGCAGTCTTGCTGCCCAATGTTCAGGACAATGACGATTTGGCTCAAATTGCCAGCAGAATGCTTGCCGCATTCGGCGAACGCTTCATGCTTTCCGACAGGGAGATCTTTGTATCCTGCAGCATCGGGATATCGGTATTTCCAAATGACGGCGACGCTCCCGACGATTTGGTGAAATATGCGGATTCTGCGATGTATTTGGCGAAGCGCTCGGGGCGTAGCAACTTCCGCTTCTACTCAAAGGATCTCACGATTGGGGCTGAAAAGCGCCTAGCGCTAGAATCAGACCTACGCCTAGCTTTGAAACATGAGCAACTTGAACTCCATTATCAGCCAAAGGTCCTATTGGACAACGGAAAGGTGATCGGTTCAGAAGCACTGCTACGATGGCATCATCCGAAGATGGGAATGATCCCTCCGGGAGAATTCATAGGTGTCGCCGAGGAAACGGGATTGATCATCGATCTTGGACGATGGGTGCTGCATGAGGCGTGTTGCACGGCTGCCGTCATGAATGCAGATGGACTGCCCCCGCACAAGATTGCGATAAATTTGTCTCCTAAGCAGTTTCAATGCCCGCGTTTGTCGCAAACGGTGGCGGACGTATTGCAGGAAACCGGTTGTCGTGCGGAGTGGATCGAGGTTGAAATAACTGAGAGTCTCCTGCTCCATAACTGCGAGGGCGTTTCGACGACACTCTCTCAATTGCATGCGAGCGGAATTTCCATAGCGATCGATGATTTCGGCACCGGCTACTCATCTCTGAGCTATTTGGCTAACTTTCCCATTGATACCCTCAAAATTGACCGGTCATTCATCAATCGATCCGACAAGCGAAGTAGAGAACTGGTCAAGGCAATTCTCTCAATTGCGCGCTGCCTAGGGCAAAATGTAGTCGCTGAGGGCGTGGAGACGGTCGATCAAGAAAAATTCTTGGCTGAAAGCGGCTGCGCTGTGGCACAGGGGTTCTACTATAGCAAGCCCATCCCGAAGTCCGAACTTCTCGCTGCAAACGCAGTGCCCGAGTTCTCTCGCGCTGATTCCCATCTTACGCCGATGCCCGCAGAGGAAGGGGTGGCACTCATGCGCTTGCCTCCCGCATCTGTTGGGACCCGAACCGCGTGAAGCCTACGGCTAACAGCGCGCAGGAACCACGCCACCTGCGGCGCTGTTTATACCGCACTCATCCAACGGAAGCCCAAACTACTCTGGGCGATTGGATAAAACGCGGACCAATAGGAATTACTTAAAACTTCAGGTGCTTTGATGTTCCGAAATATGCAGGCCCTGTACCGAATTGCGCGACGAAACATACGTTGACGTGTTTTCGCTTTCGATTGCCATTGCAAAGACTTGCCCAGTACAATCTACTATTCTGAGTCAATATCGTCAAAAGCATAACCGTGCAAAAGCTCATCCCATTTCCCCATCCGAATAGAAATTCTGCGGATTTGAAAAGTTCAACTGCGAATTCGAATGGCTCCGGACATTTCGACATCATCCAATCGCTGAAATCGGAACTTCACGATTTGGCTAGTGCCGTAAATCAGTTGGAGGCGCTATGTGAGTCATACCGATCCCAAGCTGATACGTGCTCGCAACCTGACTGAACGACTGAGCGTCCGCGCTTGTCATCGTATTCCCTATGACCCTCTCTGGGCGTGGCGGCCAGTGGTTCGTTGAATCTTGCCAAACGTTCCCGGATCCCACCACTTCCCGAACACGGGAGCTTCAATTCGATCAACTCGAAACTTTCGGCCATTTGAACGGGTGGCGGAAAAAAAACGCCAGTGATTGCGCCGTGATTTCGTAATGGTTCTGCCTATTTGCTGAAGGCGGTCGGCCGATTGGAATGCTCCATCAGACCTCAACTTACCGGCAGCAAGGACTGCAGGTTCGATAGCTTCTTTTCGTGGATGAGGATATACGGATCCTCGAACTCTACCCGCATCTTGTCCTGGTTGGCGACGAAGTAGGGGCTGAGGTACGGGTCGAATTGCATGCGCGCGAAGACTACGAGTTTGGTCTCGGCGGTCTTGGCTTCCTCGACGAAATGGCACTCTCGTTGCTAACCTTCTCCATTGCGTCGACGAGGAACGGCCGCGCAAGGTCGATGCCACGCTTCGGGTCCATCGATTCATCCCGGACGCTCCCGCCTTGCGTAATAGACTGGATTTTTCATTTCTGCCTGGGTTTCAAACCTGTCTCGCCGTGGTGTTGCTGCATCCCGTCCTGCCCCGGCTTTTGGTCCTGCCAGGCTCGCGCTGCCCGCAACGGCTTTGCCGTCCTTCACTTCGTTGCGGCCCTGCGGGTGCTGGCCGCACTTGCAGCCTGGCTTTTGGACCGCCGTAGCAGGTCGCGATGGCCGCGACCTCGAACGGAGGTTCAGAGATGAACAGGCAGCAATCCAATCAACGATCCGATATCTACCGCCGCATCACCACCAAGATCATCGCCGATCTCAAACAGGGCGTCCGTCCATGGACCAAGCCATGGACGACGGGAGGCTGGACAGCCGAGGTCAGCCGGCCACTGCGCCACAATGGCCAACCCTACACCGGCATCAATGCTCTGCTCCTCTGGTCTGAAGCCATCGCCCGCGGCTTTGCATCACCAAGGTGGATGACGTTTCGCCAGGCAATCGAGCTCGGCGGCGCCGTCCGCAGGGGCGAAACCGGCACGACCGTCGTCTTCGCCAGCTCTTTCATCCGCGCCGAGACGACGGAGACAGGCGCCGAAATCGAACGCGACATCCCCTTCCTCAAAACCTACACCGTGTTCAACACCGACCAGATCACCGGCCTTGATGGCCTTGCCCATTCCATCGCGCCTGACCAGGATTGGATGAGCCGCATCGGTGCTGCCGGCCGCTTCTTTGCCAATACCGGCGCCCTGATCCGCCATGGAGGATCGGCGGCCTATTATGCTGCTGCCCGTGACTACATCCAGATGCCGTGCTTCGACGCTTTCCGGGACGATGCATCCTATGTCGCCGTTCTCAGTCACGAGATGACGCACTGGACCGCTGCACCGCGAAGGCTCGATCGGGATCTCAGCCGCTATGCGAAAGACAGGAGCGAACGCGCCCGCGAAGAGCTCATTGCCGAACTCGGCAGCTGCTTTCTCTGCGCCGATCTTGGTATCGTCCCCGAGCTCGAACCACGCCCCGACCATGCAAGCTATCTCGATGACTGGCTCAAGGTTCTCGGCAGCGACAAGCGTGCCATCTTTTCAGCGGCAGCTCATGCCCAGCGCGCGGTCGACTATCTGCATGACTTGCAGCCGGACCTCAACGAGGAGGAGGCGGCGTGAGCCGTCTCCTTCTTCGCCACCCGGACGCCGCCCACTGCCGCGACCCGACGGCCGGAAGCTCCTATCCCGCGAACCGGCGTCTAAAATCGTCAGGCATTGACCTCGCGCAGCTAGTGGGGCGTGTTCACCGGCATATTGAAGTGACGCGCGAAGTATTCCGACGGCGTCGTCATGCGGCCCGTGGTGAGAACCAGCGCATCCCCTCGACCGTCGATGCTGAAAATCACGCGACTGTGCAGGCTTACAACCTCCTCCGGCAGATCCTCCCTTAGCATCGCGATGGCGGAAGCCATCGTCCGCCGAGGGCGAACGAGAACGATGTCCCGCGCGAACGAGTCGTCGTGCGTAGCATCGAGAGAAGCGTTGATGACAGCGGGTCGTCGGATGATCTATTTGGAACTAGCAAAAAATATTGCTTTGATAAATTTGCGCTGACAGCTTTGGCCGCGGCCTCAACACGAGCGGGTGCCTGCAGCCGCTGGCGCGCATTGGAAAGATGGAGGCGGACGGTTTGAATGGATAAGTTTCAGTCTCCTATGGATAGCACCGTCACTATCGCCGTCGGATAAAAGCTGCAAACAACGTCTTTCCTGTTTCGTCAGATCCTGCCTGGGATTAGCGATCTCTCCGTCCAAACGCGTTGGACCCGTTCATGAAATCTGTTTTCGCTTGGCGCGTAATGCCGGATAGACACTGGAGAGCCAACCATCGGCGCCCTCACCGGTAGGTCATGTTCCAGCCGAGTTCGCCGGTGCGCAACGCGCTCCATATGCTGAGCGGCGACGGAGATAGGGAACGCACGGGCGGGGGCAGTCGGTCCCGCCTCCCTGACGGCCGCTATGCTGAGGCTCCTGCGGCTGCCCTTGTTCCGCCCTTAGCGTGTCGAGAATTCCCGAAATCCGCCTGACGGCGCCGCTATGCTGATTTCTCCGATACTCTTCATTGTTTGAGTGGAACCCGCCTGCGGGCGGGTTGCCCCCGGATCGCTGCCGGCAACCATACGATCGGGACTGCCAGATGATTCGCATCTCACTCCATTAAAGCCGAAAATCAGTCAGTTTAACCCCGCCTCCTGGCTGGTGCGGAAAGAGCTCAGCTTGCTCAGGAGGTCCTCAGAGATCTCGAATTGCCGCGCCGTCCCGCGGCCCATGGAGTTCTTCCCCATCGTCTCCACCAGCATTCCCCGCTTTACCAAAAGGTCGACCGTCTCCTTCACACCGCTGCGTGTTAGCTCGGTAATCTCAATGATATTAGAGAGTGTTAGCTTCTGGTGGGCCTGAGTCATGGTGTAGAGGATCGTCATCATGCCGATCTGCTTCAGCCTCGCCTGCGGGGTCTCGTCCTCCAGCGGATGGTCGAGGATCTCATGGAGAATAAGTCCCGAGAAGGCAAGGTTGTGCCATTGCGTTTTAATCGCGCTTGTCATGTCATTTAACTATGTTATATACGGCAGTATGAATGCGGGCAGGCGGATTGGGTCTCCCGAAACGCGATACGGCGCCATCGTCTCGAAGGATCCTGTTCATGAAAAGCCTTCTCCTGAATTCACTGCTTACGGTCTGCTTCGTTGCGCCACCCTATCTTATTTTCGGCAGTAAAGCGCGGGCCGAGGATTGGGGATGCCAGGTTATCCTATGCCTTTCCAATCCCGGCGGGCCGACGCAATATGCAGAATGCCGGCCGCCGATCCAGAAGCTGTGGCGGGAGCTTGCCGAGGGCCACTCATTCCCGACCTGTAGCGGCGTCGGTTTTCAGAGTTCGCGGCCGGTCTATGAACCCTATTATTGCGATGCGGGGTACAAGCTCACGACTGATAGCGGTCGCGGCGGTCGGCAAGCAAGCTGCGTGTCGACATCGCCGCAGCCGGTCAGCAACAGCCTCTGCTGGGATGGGAACGACTATGCTTCCCGGGACAATTCGGTCCTGTCGCCACATTGGCAGCGCGTGGACGGGCACCGCCAGTGCATGGGCTATCCGATAACGCGCCCGAATGTGCGATCGCAGCCGCACTATGTCGATGTCACCATCGACGGCGCCGGTAAACAGCGCGTTTGGTACTGACCGATGGGTGCTGCATTCGTCGAAATCGCGCAAACCTGTGCGCCGATGGTTCAGGTCGAGACGCTGGCCGGCATTGTCAGCCTTGAGAGCCGGTTTCAGCCCTTCGCCATCCGCATCAACAGCGCCCCGCCACTCGCCGCTCAACCCGCATCGAAGGCCGAAGCGATCGAGGTTGCCACGTCTCTGATTGCCGATCGCCAGGATATTCAGATCGGCCTTGGCGGTATTGGCATCGAGGCGCTCCAAAAACCGAAGCTATCCGTCGTCGACGCCTTCGATCCCTGCATGAACCTCAAGGCCACGGCTACGCTTCTCGACGGATACTACCGCGCCGCATTACGCGCGGGGGATCCGGCTCAGGCCGAAAGGGTGATGCTCCAGTCCTATTATGGCCGCGATGATCGATCCCTCGGCGCCATGGTCAAATATGACGAGCAGGTACGCCAGGAAGCAAAGCAGTTATTGCCGACGCTTGCCTCGCTCACGATTGGCGAACGCGCTGACCAGGCCGGGTCTGGCGTGCCGACGCAAGATGAGGCGCCGCCGGCGCTTGCGAAACAATCCTCCCAAACCGCTGAGGCCGCATCCTGGGATGTTTTCAGCTCAGGGCGGCGATCCACGGTTCTCGTTTTCCAGAATGATTGATCGGAGCAAAGTGAATGATCTCCAAAGCCAGTCTTCGCCCCCTTGCCGCATCCACGCTCATGGCGGCCGCCATTGTCATCTGCTTGGTCGAGCCAGCTTTCGCCCAGGCCGCCGGCATCGAAACCGTGCTGCAGAACATCGTCGACATGCTGACAGGCAATATCGCCCGTCTGCTGGCGGTCATCGCCGTCATCATCATCTGCATCGCCTGGATGTTCGGCTACATGGATTTGAGGCGGGCCGGCTTCTGGATTATCGGGATCGGCGGCATCTTTGGCGCCACCGAACTGGTCAACACCATCGTCGGGAATTGAGCGCCATGGCGAGCATTCCGATCCTCGAAGACGACACGCTGTTTCTCGCCTGCACGCGCCCGGCAATGATCGCCGGCGTGACGATGGAGGCGATGGGCGTCAACATCATGCTGACGACCATCCTTTACATCACCGCGGGATCAATCGCCTACGCGCTGGTCGGGATCGTCTTCCATGTCCTGTTTCGCGCGCTCGTCAAACACGACCACAACATGTTTCGGATCCTGATTGCGTGGATTGAAACCCGCGGCCGCTCCCGCAATGCCGCCTATTGGGGCGGGGCCACGCTCTCGCCCCTGGCGCTCATCCGACGTTATGACGAAAGGGATCTCAGCTTTGTCTAACATTGCAACGCTCCGGTCGCGCGAGCTCGGGCCGGAAACCTTCATCCCCTATGTCAGGCATGTCGACGAGACGACCATTGCGCTCGAATCCCGAGCGTTGATGACGATGATCGCTCTCGACGGCGTTTCCTTCGAGACATCAGACGTCAGGGACCTCAACGGCCTGCACCGCAGCCTGAACACGCTCTATCGCAATATCGCTGACGAGCGGCTGGCGCTCTGGACGCATGTGGTGCGCCGCCGCGACAATGCTTATCCCGAGGGACGCTTCGCCAATCCCTTCTCCGACGGTCTGAACGCGCGATACCGCGAGCGCATGGTGAGGGAAGACCTGTTTCGCAACGATCTTTACCTCACCCTTGTCTGGCATCCCGGCCGGGATCCTGCCGAAAAGGCGGCCAGGCTTCTCTCCCGGCTGCGCAAGGCCCGCCGATCCGATACCGAGCTCGACGGGCAGGCTCTGAAGCATCTGCGTGACCGCGTGGCGGATGTCGTCGCCGGCCTGCAGCGCTTCGAGCCGCGGCTGCTCACCCTCCACGAACAGGACGGGATCCTTTTCTCCGAGCCGAGCGAAGTGCTCCACCAGATCGTCGGCGGCCGGCGGGAGCCGATCCCATTGACGGAGGGACGAATTTCCTCGGCAATCTATTCCGACCGGGTCATTTTCGGGCGTGAGACCGTCGAGATCCGTCACGAGGCCGACAGCCGCTATGCCGGCATGTTCGGCTTCAAGGAATATCCGGCGACGACGCGCAGCGGCATGCTCGACGCTATCCTGACCGCACCTTTCGAGCTCATCCTGACGCAGTCCTTCGCCTTCACCTCAAAGGCAGATGCCCGAACGATCATGGGCCGCAAGCAGAACCAGATGGTCAGCGCCGGCGACAAGGCGGCTTCGCAGATCGAGGAACTCGGCGAGGCGATGGACGATCTCGAATCCAATCGCTTCGTTTTCGGGGAACATCACCTTGCGCTTGCCGTCTTCGCGCCTTCGGTCAAGGAGCTGACCGATCACATGGCGAAGGCGCGCGCCTATCTCACCAGCGGCGGCGCGGTCGTCGCCCGCGAGGATCTCGGGCTCGAGGCCGCCTGGTGGGCGCAATTGCCGGGCAATTTCCGCTATCGCGCGCGCTCGGGAGCGATCACGTCGCGCAACTTCGCAGCCCTGGCGCCCTATCATTCCTATCCGGCGGGCAAGAAGGACGGCAACGAGTGGGGACCGGCCGTCGCCATGCTCAAGACCGCGTCCGGCTCACCCTTCTATTTCAATTTCCACCACGGCGACCTCGGCAACACTTTCGTCTGCGGCCCGTCGGGTGCGGGCAAGACGGTGCTGTCGAACTTCATGCTGTCGCAGCTCGAAAAGCACGATCCTCATATGGTCTTCTTCGACAAGGACCGCGGCGCCGATCTCTTCGTACGCGCAGCCGGCGGTACTTATCTGCCGCTGAGGAATGGTGTCGCCACCGGCTGCGCGCCGTTGAAAGCACTGGAATTCACTGCGGAAAACAAAGTATTCCTAACCGGTTGGATCACCAAGCTGGTCCGATCCGGATCTGGCGAATTGTCGATCACCGAGTTGCGCGACATCACCTCGGCGATCGACGGGGTGGCGGACCTGCCGGTGGAGCGTCGCTCCATCGGCGCCCTGCGCACCTTCCTCAACAATACCGATCCCGAGGGCATTGCCGCACGTCTGCGACGGTGGGAGAGGGGCGGGCCGCTTGGTTGGGTCTTCGACAACGAGGCTGACGATATCGGTATCGGCGCCAGGTTCATCGGCTACGACATGACCGATTTCCTCGACAATGAGGAGATCCGCACCCCGTTGATGGCCTACCTGTTCTATCGCATCGAGCAGCTGATCGACGGGCGTCGCATCATCATTGTCATCGACGAGTTCTGGAAGGCGCTGCAGGATGAAGGCTTTCGTGATCTCGCCCAGAACAAGCTCAAGACGATCCGCAAGCAGAACGGTCTCATGTTGTTTGCGACCCAGAGCCCGCGCGATGCCATCGTCTCGCCGATCGCCCACACGATCATCGAGCAGTGCCCGACCCAGATCTTTCTTCCGAACCCGCGCGGCGACCGCGCCGACTATGTCGACGGCTTCAAGCTGACCGAGCGCGAATTCGAGCTCGTCTCGCGCGAGCTCTCCGTCGAGAGCCGCCGCTTCATCGTCAAGCAGGGGCACAACAGCGTCGTCGCCGAGCTGAACCTCAACGGCTTCGACGACGAACTCGCCATCCTCTCCGGCCGGACGGCCAATGTCGAGCTTGCCGATGCCATCCGATTGGAGATCGGCGAGGGACGGGAGGACTGGCTTGCCGTGTTTCACCAGAGGAGGAAGACAGCATGATCCGAACAGGAACGATGCGGCCGTTGTTTGTATCGGCCGCTCTTTTGGCGTCGGCGATGCTGGCATCGGCCCAAGGCATCCCCGTCATCGATCAGACATCGATCGCTAAGCAGATCGAGAGCATCACGCAGCTGAAGTCCCAGCTCGACACCTTGAACCAGCAGCTCCAGCAGGCCCAGCAGCTCTACGGCTCGCTGAACAAGATCACCAACATGGCCGACGTCGCCAATCTGCTGAACGATCCGTCGATCCGCAAGGCGCTTCCACAGGACTTTAACGCGATCGAGGGGCTGCTCAAAGGTTCCGGCAGCGGCGTCTTCGGCAGTTCCGCTTCGAAATTCCGCCAGGACAACTCCAGCTATCGCACCGATGCCGACGATTTCTATGCGCAGGAGTTGTCGCGCATCCAGAACCAGAACGCCGGGCAGATGAGCCTCGGCCAGCAGATCTACGATGCAGCGACCAAGCGCATCGACGGCATCGATGAGCTTCGCCAGAAAATCTCCAGTGCTGCCGACGCCAAGGACATCGCCGATCTGCAGGCCCGCCTCCAGGCCGAGACCGCCTTCCTGCAAACCGACGTCCTGCGCATGCAGGGCCTGCAGATGGTCCAGCAGGCCCAGGTGCAGGTCGACGACCAACGCAAGGCCGAGGACTGGCGCAAGCGCATGGACACGATGGGAGCGGCGCTCAAATGAGGTGGTTTCTTTCCGGCACGGCCATGCTTTTACTGGCGGCCTGCTCCCCACAGGCGGATAAGATTTACACCGTCGATGAGCTCATGGCGGACGATGCTCTGCTCGCTAGGATTATCGGCGAATGCCGTAACAATCCCGGAGAACTCCGCGATACGCCCAATTGCCGCAACGCCGAGGCAGCCGACGGCAAGCTGCGGCTGGAGCGGATGGGCAAATCGTTGGGAGGCTGACGATGTATCAGGTCTTCAGCTTCGTCGACGGACAGTTCAAGACACCGCTCGAAAATTTCATTTCCTCCGGCACCTCAAATATCGCCAGCTGGGTCAGCGGCCCGCTGACGGCGGCACTCACCCTCTATGTCGTGCTCTACGGTTATCTCGTTCTGCGCGGCTCCGTGCAGGAACCGATCCTCGAATTCGCCTTCCGGGCGATGAAGCTCGCCATCATCGTCATGCTGGTGAGGAACGCCGGCGACTATCAGACCTACGTCACCAATATCTTTTTCGATGCGCTGCCGCGCGAAATCTCGCAGGCGCTGAATTCGGGCACGGCGCCGAGCGCGTCGACCTTCGACAGCCTGCTCGATAAGGGCCAGAAATGCGCCAAAGAGATATGGTCGCGGGGCTCCTGGCCTATCGATATCGTCACCGGCGTGGGCGGCCTACTGGTTATCGGCGCAAGCTTTCTTGTCGCGGCGATCGGTTATATAGTTTCGCTCTATGCCCGGCTGGCGCTTGCCATCGTGCTGGCAATAGGTCCGATCTTCATCGCGCTCGCCATGTTCCAGTCGACCCGCCGATTCACGGAATCCTGGATCGGCCAGCTCGTCAATTTCGTCATCCTTCAGGTCTTGGTCGTTGCCATCGGCTCGCTGCTGATCACCTGCATCGATACGACGTTTACGGCGATCGAAAGCTATAGCGACGTGCTGATGCGGCCGATCGCGCTCTGCGCCATTTGCGTTGCCGCCCTCTACGTCTTCTACCAACTGCCCGGCATTGCTTCGGCTCTTGCGGCGGGCGGGGCGTCGCTCACCTACGGCTACGGCGCCGCCCGCGATGCGCATGAAAGCACGCTCGCCTGGGCGACATCCCGCACAGTGAGAGCGGCCGGCCGCGGCGCGCGTTCCGTCGGCCGCCGCCTGACTCCAGGCCGGACCGAATGACGGTCACCAACGCTTCAGACAATTGAACAGGTTTTTTGGATGCTCCGAATCGTTTTGTCGTTTTTGCTGACCGCCGGTCTCGTAGGCTGCGGTTCGATGTCCCACCCGCTACCCAAATGTGATGGTTATTCCCGCCGGCCGTTGAACCGCGCCATGTGGCAATGGCAGGACAGTGGAGGCGAGCAGCCGGCGACCCGGGCCGTTCCCGCTGAGCCGACCAGTCACGCCGCTGCCTATGTGCAGGAGCCGTCCTCAGTTACGCCGGCCGCTTTCGCGCATTTCGATGTCGCGGGCTCCTACCGTCCATGCGAGGGCGAGTGACATGGTGACCACGGATAACCTCAAAAGTTACTTCGACAAGGCCCGCCGGTTCGATCAGGACCGGATGATCCAGGTCGAGCGTTCCGCCCGCATTGCCTGGTTCGTCGCTGTTTGCGCGAGCATCCTTGCTGCCGTTTCAGTCTTTGCTGTTGCCGGCCTCACGCCTTTGAAAACCGTCGAGCCCTTCGTCGTGCGGGTCGACAATTCCACCGGCATCGTCGATGTGGTCTCGGCGCTGACATCCACCGCCGGCACCTACGACGAGGCCGTCACCAAATATTTCGCGGCCAAATATGTCCGCGCCCGCGAAGGCTATGTCTGGAGTGAAGGCGAGGAGAACTTTCGCACTGTCGCGTTGCTATCGACGCAGCCGGAGCAGACTCGATTTGCCACAGTCTACCGCGGCAGCAATCCCGATTCCCCGCAGAACATTTATGGCCGCAGCGCCACGTCGCGGATCAACATTGTTTCCATCTCGCTGATCAACGCCAATGTGGCATCCGTCCGCTATATGAGGACCGTGACCCGCGGTGACGAGGTGCGCACCACGCACTGGGTTGCGACCCTGACCTTCTCCTATGCCAACGCTCCGATGTCCTCGACCGACCGGCTGACCAATCCGCTCGGCTTCGTCGTCAGCGAATATCGCGCCGATCCGGAGGCCATCAATTGAGACCGCACTTTCTCCTTCCGCTCATCCTGGCCACCGGGTTTTCGTCTGCAGCGCTCGCCCTCGAGACGCCGCGCGGCGCCGCGCAGGACAGCCGCATCCGTTTCGTCGACTACCAGCCCTATAACATCACCAAAGTCGTCGGCACGCTGCGGTCTTCGGTGCAAATCGAATTCGCCGCCGACGAGGAAATCGCTCATGTGGCGCTTGGCAACAGCGTTGCTTGGGAAGTGGCGCCGGCCGGCAACATCCTGTTCCTGAAGCCCAGGGAAAATCAGCCGGTGACGAATATCTCGGTCGTGACGACACGACGGGACGGCTCGACCCGCAGCTATCAGATGGAACTCACCGTCCGCGACGGCAGCGTCGAAGCCGGTCAGAACACCTATTTCTATGTAAAATACCGCTATCCCGCTGATGAGGCGGAGCGGCGCCGGCAGGAAGCAGCTGCGCGCGCGCAGGCGGCACAGGCCGGCGAGGCAGATCGCGTGCTTGCCCTTCACGAAGCTTATGGACCGCGCAACTGGCGTTATTCGGCGCAAGGGTCCCAGGCGCTCGAACCGCAAGCGGTCTATGACAACGGCAAGGTCACCACCTTCGCCTTTGCCGGCAACCAGGAAATGCCGGCGATCTATATGGAAAACTCCGACGGCAGCGAAAGCCTGGTTCCGAAGTCAGTCGACGGCAATCTCGTCCTCGTTCACGCGATCAGCCGCAAGTTCATACTGCGCCGTGGCGGCGACGTGCTTTGCGTCTTCAACGAAGCCTACGATCGCGTCGGCACCAATCCCGAGACCAACACGACGTCACCATCGGTCGAGCGCGTCGTCAAAGTGCCGCCCGGCGCGGCGCAATAGGAGGTAACATGGCCGAGGAAGAGATTACCCAGATTCCGGGCGAGCGCGCCGAGACGTCGGCCGGCGGCCGGCTCGACAATAACCCGATCCTCAAACGCGGCGCTGTCGCCTTGGCGATCGTCGTCTTTGTCGCGTTCGCTCTCTGGTCGATGCGAGGGCAGGACAAGCCGTCAGACGGTGCCGAGCAGCAGCGCGTTGTCATCCGGCAGACATCGGATTTCGAACCGGCGAAGGAGCCACAGCCGGTGGCGACACCGCCGCAGGTCCAGCTCCCGACGCCTGTCGCCGCCGAGCAGGCGCCGACCGACGGCGACAAGCTGCTCGATGCGGCCCGCCGTGCGCCGGTCATCGCCTATGGCGGCGAGAAATCGCCGGCAACGCGGCGGCAGGATCAGGGCGAGGCGTCGGATCAGGCCTCGAATTATGTGCCGCTCGGCAACAATCAAGCAGACCTCGGCTCGCAGGGCGAAAACGAGGACCAGCACTTCAACCGCTTGCTGACGCCGACGCAACTGCAGGGATCGCGTGCCGGCACGTTGGGCAATCGTGATTTCATCGTCGCCATGGGGACATCCATTCCCTGCGTTCTCGAGACCGCGCTCTCCTCCGATCAGCCGGGGTTCACGAGCTGCGTCATCAACCGGGACGTTCTTTCAGATAACGGCCGCGTTGTGCTGATGGAAAAAGGCACGCAGATTGTCGGTGAATATCGCGGCGGAATTCGGCGTGGACAAAAGCGTCTGTTCGTCCTCTGGAGCCGGGCGAAGACACCGAAAGGCGTGATCATCACTTTGGCGTCGCCTGCAACCGATGCGCTCGGCCGCGCCGGCATCGACGGCTATGTCGACACCCATTGGTGGGAGCGGTTTGGCAGCGCAATGCTCCTGTCGATTGTCGGCGATGCCAGCTCCTACGCAAGCAGCCGGCTGCAGGACGGTGATGTCAACGCGCAAAACACCGCCAGCGCCGGTCAGCAGGCAGCGGCGATCGCCGTCGAGCAGTCGATCAACATTCCGCCGACGCTCATGAAACATCAGGGCGAGCTCGTTTCGATCTTCGTGGCGCGCGATCTCGATTTCTCCAGCGTCTATCGGCTTCGCGTGACGGAGCCCCGCAATCGCGTCTATGACCGCGCCGTGCTTGGGGATTTCGGCCCCTCCTCGAAGCTCGTGACAAAATAGGTTCGGCAATGACTGAAGCTGCCGACTCCGGCGTCGTGCGAGAACTGCTTTCGCCGCTATCACGCTTCCTGCGCGACAAGACGCTCTATGAGGTCATCGTCAACCGGCCGGGGCAGGTCGTCACGGAGGGTAGGGAGGGATGGCAGACTTATGAGATGCCCGAACTCTCTTTCGACAGGTTGATGCGTCTCGCCCGCTCGGTCGCGAGCTTCTCCAATCAGTCGATCGACGAGACGCGACCGATCCTGTCGGCGACCTTGCCGGATGATGAGCGAATTCAGATCGTCATCCCGCCGGCAACGACGAAGGGAACCGTCAGCATCACCATCCGTAAGCCATCCTCCGTGTCGTTGACCCTGGAGGATCTCGATCATGGGGGATTGTTCGCCGATGTTGTGCCGGCCCAAGACGACGGGCGACGATCAGACCATAGGCTGTTGGAATACTATCGCATCGGTGCCTACAAGGCGTTTCTCCGGGAGGCGGTGTTTGCAAGAAAGAACATCATCATCTCCGGCGCCACCGGGTCGGGAAAAACAACTCTATCGAAAGCGCTGATCCGCCACATTCCGCAAAGCGAGCGGATTATTTCGATCGAAGACACTCCCGAGCTGGTGGTCCCGCAGCCCAACCATGTTCGGCTCCTTTACTCCAAAGGCGGGCAGGGGCTCGCCAAGGTCGGCGCGAAGGACCTGCTCGAATCCTGCCTGCGCATGCGGCCCGACCGCATTTTGCTGCAGGAGCTGCGGGACGGGACGGCATTCTACTACATCCGCAATGTCAACTCCGGCCATCCTGGCTCCATCACCACGGTCCATGCCGACTCGGCCCGCCTCGCTTTTGAGCAGCTGACTTTGCTGGTCAAGGAGTCGGAGGGTGGTGGGGACCTCGAACGGCACGACATCCGCGAGATGCTGACGATCGCGGTCGACATCATCATCCAATGCAAGCGGATCGACGGCCGGTTTCGGGTGAGCGAGATCTACTATCGAGACGTCGCGACTGACCTCGGCCGCTCTTCGTCGGATCGAGCTTAACGGGTTGCGTCCGGGCCTCTAACAATTCTGTCGGTCTCGACCGTCAGTCCAATTGTGCGGCCTTGTCATGCAGGACCACTGAAAACGCGCGGAGCCCCTGATGGTCCAGTGCATCAATGAATTCGTGAACCGCCGGCACCGTCTTGCGTAAATTCAAACGGGCGCGCCTGATGCTGTCGATCAATGCGCTCGAAAAGGTGGAATGGAGGCCCACGAGGAAATTGTCTGGCGATACGCAGGTCACCCCATGAGGCCGAAGGTCCGCGGCTGGGAAATCCTTGAGATTCCCCGTGACAATCACAGAAGCCTTTCCGGCGATGGCTACAGCCAAACCATGACGATCATCCGGACCCGGTAGCGAGAGGTCGGGGATGAGAATTCGATGGTTGCCGACATCGGCATCGGGCAAAACGTCCTTGATCCGATCACGGGTCGCTTCCAGAAGGGTATCTCGGGTGAGCCGAATGGCCAGATTGCGAATCCACTCGGCGTGGATGTCGTCGGTCCGGCGTGCGTCGACGAGACCGTCGAAAGCACACTGGACCAAGACATTACGCAAATGGAAAGGGTAGAGGACGCAGGCATCATAGACCGCAACAGGCGGCTTAGAGGCCATGATTGACGATCAGATCCTCTGTGTCCTCGGCCAGCGCGTCGAGGCTTTCCTGGCGAGCATCGAGCTTGGCCTTGAGCGCGAGAACATCCTTCAACTTGGCTCGGCGGTGCTTGCCGACATAGCGGAAGGGCAGATCGCCGCGATCCATGCGCAGCACCACGAGAGGACGTGAGATGCCGAGGATGGTGGAGGCGTCGGTCGGACTCAATTCCTGATCTTCCGTGAGCACGGCAACGCGCTTACCGCGCAACAGATGATCGAGGAGTGCCTCGACAGGCGCGAGAGCCGAGGCAGGGAGAAAAAGGGTTTGAAGTTGTCCACCTTCACGGCGAATCCGTAGTTCCAGTTGGTCGCCCTCCGCCAGATTTGGCATAGGCGCGACGGCCTTGCGGTCGCGATCAGACAACTTGGTAAATTGAAGAACATGGCTGGTCATGGCGAACACCTCTGACCATGAATATAGGGCAAGTCGCTCATAACTGCAATAACTGAAATGTCTTCCCCTTTCCATCTCCGATTTCCGGGTGCCATAGGAGCGCGCGGCGAACGAGCTCGACCCGCCAACTTGAAGCGTGGGTTACCGCCAACGGCAAGCGCTCCGCTTCCGATGTGATCGTGCAATGCAAAGGGGCCGCCTCACCAACTATGCAGAAAAATAGGGCCGCTGGAAAACCAGGGCCCTTTAAGGTGTGAAGGTCAATAACCTCCAGAGGGGAACAGCTGATACGATGGCACTGGGAGGAAAACCATCGACTGCATCAACTGGAGACAATATGCTCATATTTTGACCGCTTGGTAAAACATTTTTTGTGCAGTGCAGCTATGCAGAAATGGCAGAGAGTTCTCTGGGCCGATTTGACCGGGATATAGCTTCACGCATTCGAAATCGCCCGGGCGATGGCTTCCTTTTAGGGCGCCTACGTCGCTGACCAAGGAGGCTGGTGTGGATCATGGCAGCCGCGGCATTTCGCCGTCGGCCACACGCCAGATCCACGGCGTCATCTCGGCTCTCGCGGCGATCATCTCATTCAGTGCAACGTCATAGTCTTCGTCGGCCTTCGTCGGAACGATGAACATGGCGATCGGCGCTGGCTTTGCCTCCGGTAAGATCACGGAGGCAATCGGCTGGTCGCGCGAAAGATCGAACCGGAGTCCTTTCACGCTTCTTCGCTTCAGGCTTGAGAGCCGCTCCAGGAGACGCTGTTCATGGATGGTTTCGAACGGGATCCAGTTCTCGTTGACCACCATCAGCGCCACTTCCTCGACCGAAGCTATCCCCGCTCCCGAAATGCCGAACGTGGCGATGACGATGAGATGAAACCCCTCGTTGGATCGCCACAGTTCCAGTTCGGTTTCATATCGGGCATTCAACCGTTTCCACGCACCCTCATCGAGCATGAAGGGGAAAGGCAGGTGGCGCACCAGCATCTTCTGGCCATCGCGCGCTGAGGAAAATTCCTTTACCTCTCCGACGGTCATCATCAGTTTCCGCGGACCGGGACCGGTTAACTGGGCACCGGCCAACATAGCCGCACGCCGCGCTGAAATCCCCTCTTTGTCGTCCTGATGAAACACTTCCGGGACAAACAAGATATCGCTGAGAGGGCCGCCGCGGACGATCATCTGCTTTGCCGCGTTCACCAGACTGCTGCGCACGCGCCCCCAGCCGCGTTTCCCGGCCCATAGCGAGGTCCATTCCGTCAGCTCCCCCATGTCCCAGAGATAATGGAGCATCGCCCTGAGCGAGAGCTTCTTGGGCTCGCTTCGCACAGTCTCCGACGGCTCCGAAGGCGATGTCGACGTCGATCGGCCCCCTCGTTTCGACAGCGAAAAATCGAGTTTCAGCGTTGCCGCACCGGTCGCCGCGTCGATTTGGATGGCGTTGCCGATCAACGGCCCGAGGCCGGATAGCTCATACGGCGGGTCGTAAGACGAGCAGCCGGGATCATGCTGCCGGCCTGAGAGCGGCATGCGTTTGATCAGGAATTGGCCATCCATCCGGGCAATGTACATCGGCACCGGCGGTTGCCGACACGGGCAAAATGGCCTGAGCTTCTGTTCGTAAGCGCGTTCGAGCTGCGGCAGAAACTCTGGAGAACTGTCGTCGAACGCCTGGTTGCCGATCAAAAACTGTCGCACGTCGTTCCTCCCTTGCCTGACCAAAGGCTGATCGAGCCGTAAAAGGAAGGCGTAGCATGAGCTTCGCGGACTTTACTAGCGCAAATTAGTTAGTATGTAAATGTTACGGCCGCTGGGGCCGATTTCAACGCCATAGGCAGGAAAGAAGATACGTGCATTCCAGCCTCCAAAAATTAAAATTAACGATCATGATAATTAGAAGTCAACGGTGCGTTGATTAGACGTCAGCCCGTCAAAATGTAGAGGCTGCGCCAGCATAAAGTGAGTTCTAATCGCGGGCTACCCAGCCCTTCGAGCCGGCCGGCGCTGAACCGCCAATCACCTTGCCGCCTTCCGACTGCCCGATGGCTGCCGGCGTCTCTACATCGCAGCTGACGTCGATGCGGCCGGCCGGCACGTATCGAGGGATTGAGCTGCCGCGCCCAGGCGCTGGGGATCCTGCCGCTAGTGCTTGCCCCGGAGCTCGGCGACTTCAACGAGGATCTGCGCCGGCTCAGCCCGGAACGGCTCATCGCTAATCTCAGGGCGCAGCTCGTTCTGGAAAACGCTCTGGCCTTTCTGCCCGCATGATCGAGCCGGACGGGGAAGGTGAGGGCGTGAGGGCCTACAGGATGGCCGGTCTCTGCCGGTCGCCGCACGGGTAGGCGCCCGCCCCGCGGGCCTGCCGAGAGGCGACCCTTACCATGCGGCGGGCGGGCCTTCAGCGGGTCGCTCAGGTTTCTTCCCCTGGCTTCCCGCCGCAATGACGACATGCTCTCGGTCATGCCGGCTGGCGTCGTCATCTTCCCCGGCTCCGGCATTACCGGCAATCTGGCCGACAAGGCTCGCCGACTTGGCATCTCCGTTTGGCAAGCGGCGGGAGATGGCGCGTAAGCGCCATCTGTCCATACGGCTGAAGGAGATGCTTGCATTTCGTAAAAATTGTGTACACATTTGCCGTTGAAACGGAGCTTCGCCATGACCCAATCTCGGCAGCAGATACCATCTCCCCGCCGTGTCGGCGTGCGGGAATTTCGCGGCAACCTGACGTCTTTCCTCAAGCAGGTCGAAGACGGCCAGCGGTTCGTCCTGACGTCCCATCACAAGGTTGTCGCCGAAATCGGCCCGCCGTCAGCCGGCGTCGTCATGCGGAAACCAGGCGCGTTGCGCGGAAAGATCAAAGTTGCCGATGACTTCGATGGTCTGCCGGCGGATGTTCTGAAGTCCATGGAAGACGGGACGTGAGGCTGCTGCTCGATACACATGCCTTGCTGTGGTGGCTGAACGACGACGAGAAGCTAGGGAACCATGCGCGTCGCCTTATCGGCGATCCCGAGAATGATGTCCTCGTCAGTGCTGTCTCCCTTTGGGAAATCACTGTGAAGCTGCGCATCGGCAAACTTGATGCCGATATCGAAGAGATTGTTGCGATTTTGCCGGATCAAGGTTTCGACCGGCTGGATATCTCGGACGCGCATCTTATCGCTCTCGCTGCTCTTCCACTTCATCACCGCGATCCTTTCGATCATCTGCTCATGGCGCAAGCCGTGGCGGAGGGAGCGTATTTGGTTTCGGACGATCAAAATGTCGCGCTTTATGGCATTCCGTTTGTGACTTGCTCCGATCCTGTTGCCTTGTGATCTCACCGAGCTTGGCTCCGCGGATGAAGCCGGCTCAGATTGTTCCGGGTGCGTGTTTGCCAATGGCGATGTACCTGGCGACCCATCGGCGGCTCAGGTGCTTGGGAGCGGGCACGTTTGGGGAAGATCACTCATTCGACACCCGCGTGAACAGCTTCACCCGGGATTGGAGCACGGTCTGCAGACGGCAATGCGGTGCCGCGGCGACCTCGCCGATCAGCAGAAATGCTATCGAGGTGCTCACAGCCTGCCGCAGCCGGGAGTGGGCGAGGGATTATGTTGATCGACATGCGGGCGAAGCGTCCGTGGAGTGCGCGGCAATATCCCCCAGTGCTTGGACCAGGGGGCCATGATGGTTTGTCGCAGCCTTCGATTGCCCCGAACCATTCCCGTTTTATGTCGCTCATATAGACGACCGCCTGCTTTTGCGGCCAACCCCTGAAGGGGTAAGACTCGCCCGAAATTTTTGCAAAATTCGATTTCGGTTCGCTTGTCCTGGTGGAAAATAGAATTTTGCAAAATTTTCAGGCGAGCTGACCGCAGCAGGTCGGCCGTCTCTTCGTGCGCCATCGGGAATGGTCCCGAGCAACCGGAGACAACAACCATGGCCACCACGATCGCAACGCTCACGCAGAAGACCGACGGCATCCTCGAAGGCGTCTTCGCCACGATCCGGGTCAACGCCCCGATCGCCATCGTCCCAAATGCCAGCAAGGCAAGCGAAGAAGCGCCCGACTACCGCGTCATTCACCGCAAGACGGGCTTCGAGATCGGCGCCGCCTGGAACCGCATCGCGCGGCAGACCGGCGAGGAATACCTCTCAGTGAAGCTTGAGGCCCCCGAGATCGGTGTGATCTTCGGCAATCTCGCACCGGCACCCGGCGGCGATCCGAGCAAGAAGGTGATCCTCTGGAACAGCCCGAACTGAAGAACAAAGCGAGCGGCCCCGAGCAATCGGGGCCGGCTTCGTCGTATCTCAAGTTTTGCGCGCAATAGCGGGATTGAAAGCGGGCATCGAGCCCGCTTTCAATCCTCCTGTCGTGCCACACGAGACCAAGGACCCTGTCTGCCCAGATACTTGAAGTCTGCCGTGAGGCTCGTGCCGCCTCAAGGACTTCGCGGCCCCTCCAATTTTCAGCCGGCGCCCTGAAGGGCACCGTCAGAAAATCGGTTCCTCCGCTCGCCGGCTCCGCCGGTCGCTGACGCGATCCTTGACCCGGCCCGATCCTCACGACCCCGGGCGTCATCTTTCACATTTCAGGAGATGACGACGATGACGATTGCACTCGAAATTCAGGTTGAGGAACTGCGGGCCGAGCTCAGGAACGCCGATCCGGCTGAGCGCCGCCAGATCGAAGCGGAGCTGGAGATCGCTCGGGCCGAACTGAGGGTGGCTATCGCCGAGCAGGAGGGCGCCATCGACGCCGCGCCACCCTTCTGAGGCGCGGCGTTTGCCTCCTCGCCTGGGCCGGCGCGCCGGATCGACCGGCGCGTCGACCCGAAGCTGCGCTTCACGCCGATAATCACCGGCAAGGACCAGGAAGACTTCCGCGGACAGCCCGGACCATGGGTTCCCGTCCGGCATTTGTGTTCGGCCTATAGCCGCGCGCCCGTTTTGATCGGAGAAGTTCGAGGAACATACGGACTGCATCCTCCTCTCTGTCGAAGTGATGCACCATGGCTTGTCCGATCGTTCCGATGCGTCCCCATCGCCGCGTCAGGCAAGGTGTGCCGAACAACGTCGGTTCGATTGCGAGCGCGTAGAAGCGCGCCATGTTTTTCGTCGCGTCCGTGCGTTCGATGTAGAGCTGATAGGGTTGAGTGAGCATGACGGAGAGTCGCCTCTTCCAGCTTTTGCGTCTAACGACACTTATGAATCGATCGGCCCACACCGATTCATTTTTGTGATGATCGTCGAAGCCGAAGATCATGGATTTGGGCGAGCCGGCCAATCGCCTGCCGGGTGCTATTCGCTCCGCTCACGGAGCCCGAACACCGTCTGCGCCTCCGGTCACGCCCCCTCTCGCGGAATGACGTGAGCGAATTGCCTAGCCGCAGGGCGGGGTTCTATCCTCGACACCTGCTGCCGGCTCACGCCGGAAACGGTCGCGTCCCCTTCGGGTCCGCGGGTCTCTTCTCTCTCTGACGTCCAATTTTACTCCAGCAAATCCGGCGTCAAGGACGGCGCGTCTCCCCCAATTTTTCCGCTGCTGCGTTTCACTGCGCTCTGGAAAAATCGGTTCCCCCGCTTGCGAGCCGCGTTCCGCGGTCCTTGACCCCTCTTTGCAACAGAGTGGCCGATCTCCGTCATCAAGATGAAGGAAATCACATTGTGACAACCGATCAGAACCTCATGCTCTACACCAAGCTTGCCGGCTTCCGGCTCGTCGTCCTGGCAAACCGCTTCGGCTGCGACAGCGATTTTTCACGAGAGCTTCACGATCGCCTGGTTGAGGGGCTCGACGCGGCAATCGATCGGATCCGCGTCATCATGGAATTGGAAAGAAGTGTTCTCATCGGGGAGGATGAATTCGCCGAATATCAGCTGGAGGGCGAGATCGAGATTTTCGGGCGCTTCACTATCAATCTGCTGGACGAACTCGAATTTGATTACGACACGCGTGAATTCCGCGTCAACGGCGGCGATTGGATGAGCGCTTGGGCTGCCGACGACACTGGCGTCGATATCAACTATCCTGAGCTCGTTGCGCTGATTGCGGACGAACTCGGCTCGCTGGCGCCGATCATCAAGGATATCACGTTGGCAACTCGCATCCCGGTCTATGCGGGGCGCGCCGTTTGGTCATGGTGGTAGCAGCACCATCTCACATATTGAGAGGCGACAGACGAGGTTGCCTCTCAGTTGCCGATGGCCCTCAAGTGAGCCGAGGAAGGACGGCTGCGAAGTTTCACAACAATCACAGTAATGTTGTAAATGCTGTAAATCCCAGCGATAGCAACAAGGAAGCCCATATGCCGAAGCCAAGCGGGACGTATTCAACCAGTGACCTCTCACGTAAATCCGGCGACATCATCGTCGAGGCGCTGCGCCATCCGGTGACGATCACCCAGCGGAACAAACCCCGGCTGGTTCTCCTCAATATCGAAGATTATCAGCAACTGATCAGGCAGGCAGACCGACGCACCGTCGGCACTATCGAAACGATGCCCGACGAGCTTTTTGCCGAACTCGAAAACGCCGTCGACGCCTATGCCGGCGAGGACGAGGTGGGCCGCTCATAAAACCACGATCATAGCACCGGTTTGACGAAACGATTGACCTTAGCTGCCTGATCCATCTCCTTTCGCCGGAAGTAGATCGCCCGGCCGCAGCGGATCGGACTATGCCCCTGGACGATGATGATCTGCTCGTCCTTCCTCATCGACTGGGTGATCTCGTGCGGCATGATCAGCGGCCGGCGCTGGAAGTTGACGTTCTCGGATCTCCTGGATGCATTGTTCTTCGTGTCCCAGCCGATGTTGCGGGAACTGCCCTTCACTTCCACCGTCATCTCGCCACATTGCGCAGAGACGTTGCGCGCCGTGTCGAGCGCCTTGATCGCTGCGTAAGAGGCGAAAGCGCAGCCATCGATCCATGACGTCGCGCCATCCTTCCCGAAATGCCGCTCCAACTGCCCGACCGACTGGTACATCAACATCATCGAGATGCCGTACTTGCGGCCGCGGTCGCGCGCCTCCTCGAGCACCCTCATGTAGCCGAGCAGATCGACCTCATCGAGCATGAACAGCGCCCGGCGCTGGAAGGCGCCGTCGGCCTGCACCATGGCGTTGATGAGCGAGCCGATGATCACACGAGCGATGCCCGGATAGGAGCGCAGGATCGATGCGGAGATGTTGAGGAAGACGTCCTTCTTGCCCGAAACGATATCACTCGATTTGAAGGCATTGCCGCAGACGAGCGCGGCATAGCTGTCGAGCGACAGCCACTGGGTATCCTTCGATGCTGTGGAATAGACGCCCGAAAACGTCTGCTCGGTCATGTTGGTGAAGACGCCGAGCGTTTCGCGGATGAAGGCCGAACCGGAATGCTCCTGAATGTCGCGCAGCATAGCGAGCACCGAGGGCTCCGGTTCGGAAACGATCTGGCGGAGACTGCGCAAGCTTCGCCGGCCCTCATATTCGGGCGAGAGCATCACATGGGCGAGCAGACCGGTCAGGAGGTTGTGCGCCTGGTTCTGGAAGTAGGATCCCGTCGAGATTTCGAAGCGAAGGCTTTCCGACAGCAGCATATGGGCAATGCCGACGATGTCCTCTTCCTTTTGCTTGGATGCTTCGATCCCGTCGAGCACGTTGAAGCCCATGATCGGGTTCGTCGGATCGAGCACCATGACCTCGCGCTTGAGGGCGCGGGCTCGGTGTCCGGCCACCATTGGTGCGACCTCGGTGGAGGGATCGAGGCAGATCAACGGCCCGCTATAGCGCAGCGCCGTCGGGACGACGTTGCTGGTGGTCTTGTATCCGCCCGATCCCGCGAAAAACAGCATATGGGTGGAATCGAAGTCCTGTCTGTAGGTGAGCAATGGCGCCTTCCCGCCCTGTCCCCAGGTGCTACGATCGTTTGCATCGAAGGGAAGCGCATGGACGATTTCCTTGTCGACCCGATAGCGCTCACCGACGACGATTTCCCCTTCCGGCGGAAACAGTTTTCCTGCTGCCGTCATGGGCAGCCAATCGGCATCTCCAAATATTCCACGCCGGGCACGTTTTATTTCATCTGGGACGACGACGGAGATGCGGGCCGACATCGCCACTGCCATGAAGCCGGCGACGGCGGCGATGACTGCGACCATATCAAGATAGGACAGCGCTCGATCCCATGTGATCACTTCGGCCTGCACAGCAGGTGCAAGCCGGCCGAATTCGCGCAGCGCATAGAACGCGGCAACACCGAGAAAATACAAAAGGCTTGCCATGGCGACCGGCCTTCGCCGATGCAGCGGCAAGGCCCAAACTGTCAGAAGTCCGGCAAGAGGTCCGAACAGTAGAGGCGGCACAGGTGCTGCGCGCAGGAACCAGTGTTCTATCTTCCCGGACATGCCGGCGGCGAGTCCCGGCCATCGCCAGCCAACAATGTAGATTGTGATCGTGGTGACGGCGATCGGTACCAAAACGAGTAACAGGCTCGGATGCGGTTTCCCTCTTAGGCCCATCTTACTTTCTCCTCGAGATGCGATGAACCGTTCCTCAGAGAGGAGACCTTGAAAGCCTCTTCGCCGATATCGCGCAGCCGCCGATGCTCGATGGAGCCTGGGACGAGCCTTGCCATTTCTATGAGGCCGCCGAGCAGGAACGCCCGATCCGCCTTCGATAGCCCGGCTTTGACGACGATCCCGCCGAGCAGGATCTTTTCGCGCGTGTCGCGCTTGCGGTCAGCCGTCATTTGGAACCTGCCCCTGCGCTCCAGCGCCGCTATCTGCTGGTCGACGCGTTTGAGGAGTGGGGCCAGCGGCGCCTTTCCTTTCCCCCTTCCGAAATCGCGCGGCGATTTCCTCGATGATCCGATCGATCTCCTCGTCGGCGATCTCCATCTCCGCCAGCCCGGTTCTGGTCGCGGCGCGGGCAAACCGCTCGGCCGATTTAACTATCAACAATCGTTTGCGTTCGCGCAGCTTTTCGATCTGGGCGTCGAGATCGGAAATCGATGATTTTGTCGCCATTCCTGGTTCCTTTTCTGCTTTGATGTCGAAGGGGCGATTATACTAACTAGAATAAAACAGTAAAATGCGCTACCGTGCAACCAGAAAAGCGGCATCGGCCCTTCGGTCCGATCTGTTTGAGGGCGCAATATACGTCGCTGTCGCGACGTGCTTGGGCCAGTCTGGAGACGCCAGTGGCGATCATGTTCGTCAGAGCGCAGGTGATCAGCAGGGGATCGGGACGCAGCATCGTCTCGGCTGCCGCCTATCGCCACCGCGCCCGGATGATGGACGAGCAGGCGGGAACGTCGTTCAGCTATCGCGGTGGGGCGGGCGAACTGATGTATGAGGAACTGGCGCTGCCGGATGAGATCCCGGATTGGCTGCGGTCGGCGATATCAGGTCAGTCCGTCAGCAAGGCCAGCGAAGTGTTTTGGAATGCCGTTGACGCCTTCGAGACGCGGGCAGATGCGCAGCTCGCCCGCGAACTGATCATCGCGCTGCCGGAGGAGCTGACGCGGGCCGAGAATATCACGCTGGTGCGCGAATTCGTCCGCGACAATCTCACCTCGAAAGGAATGATCGCCGACTGGGTCTATCACGACAAGGACGGCAACCCGCACATCCACCTGATGACGACGCTCCGGCCGGCGACGGAGGAGGGGTTCGGGGCAAAGAAGGTTCCAGTGCTTGGTGAGGGTGGCAAGCCGCTGCGTGTCGTCACGCCGGACCGCCCGAACGGCAAGATCGTCTACAAAGTCTGGGCGGGCGACAAGGAAACGATGAAAGCGTGGAAGATCGCCTGGGCGGAAACGGCCAACCGGCATCTGGCGCTGGCCGGACATGACATCCGCCTCGACGGTCGCTCCTATGCCGAACAGGGCCTCGACGGGATCGCGCAAAAACATCTCGGGCCGGAGAAGGCGGCGCTGGCGAGGAAGGGCAGGGAGCTCCACTTCGCGCCGGCCGATCTCGCCCGCCGCCAGGAGATGGCCGATCGGCTGCTTTCAGAGCCGGAGCTTTTGCTGAAGCAGCTCGGCAATGAACGCTCTACCTTCGACGAGAGGGATATCGCCAGGGCGCTGCACCGTTACGTCGACGATCCCACCGATTTTGCCAACATCCGCGCCAGGCTGATGGCGTCGGACCAATTGGTCATACTGAAGCCGCAGGAGATCGAGGCAGAGACAGGAAAGGTGTCGGAGCCCGCGGTGTTTACGACGCGGGAGATGCTGCGCATCGAATACGACATGGCGCAGTCGGCGCGGGTTTTGTCGGAGCGTCGCGGCTTCGGTGTTTCCGAGCGGAATGTGACGGTGGCGATCGAACGCGTGGAGAGCGGCGATCCAAAGAATCCGTTTCGGCTCGATGCAGAGCAGGTCGATGCTGTCCGTCATGTCACCGGTGATGGTGGCATTGCCGCTATTGTAGGCCTTGCCGGCGCCGGCAAATCGACGCTGCTTGCTGCCGCACGTCTTGCCTGGGAGAGCGAGGGACACCGGGTGATCGGTGCAGCCCTTGCCGGCAAGGCCGCGGAAGGGCTGCAAGACAGTTCCGGCATCAAGTCGCGGACGCTTGCCTCCTGGGAACTGGCCTGGGGCAATGGGCGCGATACGCTCCATCGCGGTGATGTGCTGGTGATCGACGAGGCCGGCATGGTGGCCTCGCAGCAGATGGCCCGTGTGCTGAAGATTGCCGAGGAGGCTGAGGTAAAGGTCGTGCTGGTCGGCGATGCGATGCAGCTGCAGCCGATCCAGGCCGGTGCTGCCTTCCGGGCAATTACCGAACGCATCGGCTTTGCAGAGCTTGTCGGCGTGCGCCGCCAGCGTGAGGCCTGGGCACGTAATGCCTCGCGGCTGTTTGCCCGCGGCGAGGTCGAGAAGGGCCTCGACGCCTATGCCCGGCATGGCCATCTGGTCGAGGCAGGGTCACGCGAGGAAACGATCGATCGCATCGTCTCCGACTGGGCTGCTGCGCGCAGAGAGGCAATAGAGCGATCAACGTCTGAGGGCGGGGATGGCCGCCTTCGCGGTGATGAACTGCTGGTGCTCGCCCACACCAACGACGATGTTCGCAAGTTGAACGAGGCGCTGCGATCGGTGATGACGCAGGAGGGAGCGCTCAGTGAAAGCCGCAGCTTCCGGAGCGAGCGGGGCGTACGGGAATTTGCCGCCGGCGATCGGATCATCTTCCTGGAGAACGCTCGCTTCCTTGAGCCGCGCGCCAAGCACTCCGGGCCACAGTATGTGAAGAACGGCATGCTCGGCACCGTCGTCTCCACCGGCGACAAGCGTGGAGATCCGCTGCTTTCGGTTCTGCTCGACAACGGCCGCAAGCTCGTCTTCAGCGAAGACAGCTATCGACATGTCGATCACGGCTATGCCGCAACGATCCACAAATCGCAGGGCGCTACCGTCGATCGCACCTTCGTGCTGGCAACCGGGATGATGGACCAGCATCTGACCTATGTGTCGATGACGAGGCATCGCGACCGCGTCGATCTTTATGCGGCCAAAGAAGATTTTGCGGCAAAACCTGAATGGGGACGCAAGCCGCGTGTCGATCATGCCACGGGTGTGACCGGCGAGCTTGTCGAAACCGGCGAAGCCAAATTCCGGCCTGATGACGAGGATGCCGACGACAGCCCTTATGCCGACGTCAGGGCGGACGACGGAACCGTCCATCGGCTTTGGGGCGTGAGCCTGCCGAAGGCACTCGAGGAGGCCGGCATCCAGGAAGGCGACACCGTGACGCTCAGAAAGGATGGTGTCGAGCGGGTCAAGGTCCAGATTGCCGTAGTCGACGAGAAGACAGGTCACAAGCATTACGAGGAGAGGGAGGTCGATCGCAACGTCTGGACGGCCAGCCAGGTCGAGACCGCTAGCGCACGACAGGAGCGCATCGAGCGGGAAAGTCATCGGCCGGAACTCTTCAATCCGCTCGTCGAACGCTTGTCGCGCTCCGGTGCCAAGACGACGACGCTCGATTTTGAGAGCGAGGCCAGTTACCGCGCACACGCTAACGACTTCGCCCGGCGCCGCGGGCTTGATCATCTCTCGCTTGCCGCCGCCGAGATGGAGCAAAGCCTTACCCGGCGCTGGGCGTGGATTGCCGCAAAGCGGGAGCAGGTGGAAAAGCTCTGGGAGAGGGCAAGCGTGGCGCTCGGCTTTGCCATCGAGCGGGAACGGCGGGTCGCCTACAATGAAGAGCGGAGCCAGACGATGGTCGAAGCGACGTCCAGTGACGCGCGAACTGCATCCCACTCCGTCTCGGGCGCAAGTGCTGCTGAAACACGCTATCTGATCCCGCCGGCCACGTCCTTTGTCAGCAGCGTCGAGGAGGATGCGCGGTTGGCGCAGCTTGCGTCGCCGGCCTGGACGGAGCGGGAGGTGATCCTGCGGCCGCTGCTGCAGAAGATCTACCGGGATCCGGATGCAGCGCTCGTCTCCCTGAATGCACTGGCGTCGGATATCGGGGTCGCACCCCGCAGGCTCGCCGACGACCTTGCGGCAGCCCCTGGTCGGCTTGGCCGGCTGCGTGGCTCCGAGCTGATCGTCGACGGACGCGCGGCGCGTGAAGAGCGCAATCTCGCTGTCGCGGCCGTGAAGGAACTGCTTCCGATGGCCCGTGCCCATGCGACCGAGTTCCGCAGGAACGCCGAACGGTTCGAACTGCGCGAGCAGACGCGCCGCGCGCATATGTCATTGTCGATCCCGGCGCTCTCCGAACGCGCCATGGCACGTCTGATGGAAATCGAGGCGGTGCGCAGCCAGGGCGGGGACGATGCTTATAAGACGGCCTTTGCGCTCGCCGCCAAAGATCGATCGGTGGTGCGGGAGATCAAGGCGGTGAGCGAAGCTTTGACGGCCCGCTTTGGCTGGAGCGCATTTAGCGCGAAGGCGGATGCGATCGCTGAACGCAACATTGTCGAGCGCATGCCGGAGGACCTGACGGATGAATGGCGCGGAAAGCTGACCCGCTTGTTCGACGCCGTGCGACGCTTTGCCGACGAGCAGCACCTCGCCGAACGTCGGGATCGTTCGAAGGTCGTCGCCGGCGCGAGTGCCGATTTGAGCAAAGAGCCAGGGACGGAGAAAATCATCATGCCGCCCATGTTTGCCGCCGTCACCGAGTTCAAGGTTCCGATCGACGACGAGGCGCGATCTCGGGCTCTTGCTTCGCCTGTCTATCGCCAGCAGCGTGCGGCACTGGCGAACGCGGCAACGACAATCTGGCGCGATCCGGCTGAAGTCGTCGGCAAGATCGAGGAACTTCTCCAGAAAGGTTTTGCCGCCGAGCGCATTGGAGCCGCGGTGACCAACAATCCTGCCGCCTATGGTGCCTTGCGTGGTTCGGATCGCCTGATGGACCGGATGCTGACCTCTGGCCGAGAGCGGAAAGAGGCTGTGGCGGCCGTGCCGGAAGCTGCAGCGCGCCTGCGCGCGCTCGGTGCGGCCCACCTCAATGCCCTCGATGCCGAACGCCAGGCTATCACGGACGAACGGCGGCGCATGGCGGTTGCCATTCCAGCTCTTTCGAAAGCTGCGGAAGAGGCGTTGGCGCACCTGACGGTCGAGGTGAGCAAGGACAGCAGGAAGCTGAGTGTTTCCGCCGCTTCCCTCGATCCGGGCATTGGCCGGGAGTTTGCCGCTGTCAGCCGAGCGCTCGACGAGCGCTTTGGTCGCAATGCCCTCGTCCGAGGCGATAAGGATATCGCCAACGTAGTGCCACCGGCGCAGCGCGGAGCTTTCGCGGCGATGCAGGAGCGGCTGAAGGTCCTGCAGCAGACTGTCCGCCTGCAGAGCAGCGAGCAGATCATAGTGGAGCGGCGCCAACAGACCGCCAACCGCAGTCGCGGCATCAACCTCTGAGGGTCGGGAAAAAGAGAGCGGACAAATGTATGGTTGATTGAAAAAGCACTATCACCCGATTGTCCGAAGATCGATCTTTCTTTGGGTGGCGAAGCGGACGAAATTATTGTGCATCCGTTCCGCAACGGTCGTTGTAGAGGCGATTGCAGGTTTCACCAGATCGCGTGCTGTCTGCGTGAAGCCACTCTATAGCCCCCTCGGACACGGACGTGGCCAGAAACAAGCCTGCTTCCAGCAGCGCGCGGATGCCACAGAAAGTGACGAGGTCTCGCGCTGAAACTGTGAAGAACAGGCTTTCACTGGTCGGCCTTATGATCGCGCCTCCACCTTCGAAAGCTAGAAGTCTGTCAGGTCCCACGGAGACGAGGGATTGGTAGAAGTCCTCGATTTGCGTGCAGATCTTGTCGGCAACGTGCTGCGTGCGCGAGATTGCGACACACGCCTCGGCGACGTGCACGCACTTTGGAACATCTTCCTCACCCGCGAATGATGGCGCTCGTGGCAGGACCAGATGCGCGTTGCACGGCGGGCTCAGCTCAACGAAGTGACGGACTTCGCCAATTGATTTCTTCATGCTGTTCCTGCCTGTTCGTGAAGACGTGACGCAGTTGCGCTCACGCGACGGTGAAGATGAGGAATCGCTAAAGGGTCCAGGATCGCCCCGATAGCCGCCTTGCCTCGGATTCCGGATAAAGGCGGTAGGGAAGGTCCGCATAGACATATTCTGCCGGAATCGCGGGTGGGGACAGCTTCGATAGGAATAGGTCGAGATTCTGCTGACTGTTGCTGGAGACAAGCGTGTAGAAATTGCCGCTGTTCCAGGTGACGAATGAGTGTCCAAAGAACCGGCGTAGTGTTTCGCTCATCTCCGAAAGGGTGACTTCGTTTCGATCCATTCGCGTCAGCACCGTCTCTTCCTTCGCGCGAATATCTGACGCGCTGAAGAAGCGAGCTTTGAAGCTATGGTCCTTCTGGCGTTCCCGCCGCCGATATTCCTCGTCGTCTTCATGCCTGAACTTCTCGACGAACATGAAGAGCCCGTTGGTCTTGAGATGCTGCGAGACGAAACGGATCTGATCGAAGCGATTTGGCGAATACATCTGGAAAGTCGTGTCCTCGAGGATGATATCGAAACCGCTGCCAAACTTTCGGAGCTTCACGTCTTCTTGGACCCTTTGCGATGTCAAATGATGAAATGGTCCGTGAAAAAACATGGCATGAGGAGGAACGCCATAGGCATAGAAGCTTCTAAGGTTTTCGACGTTGGGACTGCATGACAGCGTTTCTATCCTGCCCTTGCCAAGTTCGCCGATCACACGAGCCATCGTCCCCTCGGCTGTACCTAGCGTGTAGAGTTGCAGTTGACCCTTTCTGGCCCGCGCGTATTTGAGGATCGCGCCGCCTATGCGGCACTCCTCTTCGAGGCGGTAGGGTATGCTGCTCAAGTAGTGCTTATCGAATGGACCTCGGCGCAGCGGATGAAGGGCTGAAAAGCGCCTGAACGTCATGTCCACTGGAAACAAGCGGCGATCGAGCTCGGGCGGACGGATAGGCATTCCGGCCTCACCGGATGCGGTGGTCGAAAAAAACTCAGAAAGCTCGTTAAGGCGAGGGGCGCGGTCGCACTCCTCAATGAAGTCGGCAAATTCACGCATGCGAAAGCCTGCCTTTCTCTCGCACCATCGCGTTTTTGGGATTCAGGAGGGAAATCGCGCATCCCGAAAAGATTGTGCCGTCAGCGATGATGTCGGCAGAAGATGATCGCGAACGTCATGTTTTCGCATCCACGATTTTGATTGGTTTTCATGAAATTGACATGAAATTCGACCTGAGGTTAAAGCCTGGCTTGTTGACAACTTGGGGTGAGGTAGGGTCGCTACCACACCGGTTTTTCAGGGGAGCAGCTTTCGAGTGGGGATCATTCCATCAATTCACCCCGAGAGGATGAAAAAGTCACAAGGGGAGATCATTCTTCACCAGCAAGGCCTTTGGAGCCATGCCCGCGCAGATGTCGTTCGCCGGCGCAGTCTCGGGCGACAGGTTATCGACGTTGTCGCGGATGACCACCTGATCTTCCTCAACATAAGGGGTACGGCGGCATCCGGCGAAAATTTTGTGGACGGACGAAGAGTCGAGTTCAGTCCGCGTCCAGACGGCTCGCTTGTTTACATTCCGCCCGGTTGCCATTGGAGCGGTTGGGATGAAGGCGATGCTGAGGGTTGTTATCTTATGATAACCGTGACGCAGGATTTTTTTTCCAACCTCACGACCAAGCTCCCGCGCGTAGGCACCTTACGTCCGGAGCTTGGATTTAGAGATCTGCCAATCCAATGCTTGGCGCGGCAGATTGCCGGAGAACTTTCACACGACGATTCCGTAGGGAGTCTGATCGTTGAAGGGCACCTAGCGGCTATCTTCGGACTTCTGCAGCGCCGCTCCGGCACATCTGGCAGATTGTCTCGAGGAGGATTGTCTCCTACGGTTCTCAAGCGGGTGATAGGGCGAATTGAAGCTCACATCGATCGACCTCCGAGCGTGCGCGCTCTGGCTGAAGAGGCGGGATTGACCTACGAGCATTTTTCCCGCGCTTTCAAGCAGTCGCAAGGCTCGACGCCCTATGGCTTCTATAACCAGCGCCGGCTTGAACGCGTGACCGACCTTCTCCGCACAACTGCGATCAGCGTGACCGAGATCGCAATCGCCTGTGGCTACTCCAGCGGGAGCCACCTCTCGACCAGATTTCGCCGAGAGACGGGATTTTCCCCTGCCGAGTACCGGGCGCTCTGGAAAGAATAGCTGGTTCTGGACGAGAGATAATATCAAATTCATGAAAGCCGCCAGCTATTCAGAAGAATAGCATGTCCCCATGAACCTGCCAGTAGGGAGTGTGGATGAAGTGGGCGCGACAGAAAGCAGCGGCATGGGGTATTATGCCTCTCGCGGCATCTATCTCTTCTGTGTTCTGGCGTCGGCCACCGGCCGCAATGTCTACTTCGTGCTGGCGGCATGGGTTGCGACAGATGTCAGCAAGAGCACGAGCGCTCTCGCCATCCTTTTGGCGCTCGGCAGTGCCGCCGAGTTGCTCACCAGCAATGTTGGTGGGGTTCTAGTTGATCGATTTGATCGTCGCTTCGTCTGTATCGCTTGCGATTTATCCAGGTTGATCCTCATATTTTCAACGGGCATTGGTCTCTCGTTCGGTCACCCACTTGATGTTCTTTGCCTATCGTGGACCATCTTCGCGTTCCTCGACAGAACCTATTCGACTGCGCTGCAGGCCATCATTCCAGACATCGTTCGTCCTAAAAACCTCACTTCATTCAATTCGGCGTCTTATATTGCGATGCAGGCGGGCAATCTCATCGCCGCCATCGTCACCGGGTACAGCTTAACCGCCATCGGGATGAATCTGACGTCGATCCTCCCTGGCGCCTTTTTCGGCCTATCACTGTTGGGGCTGCTGGCACTCGGCCGACTGCCGCTTTCTCGTTCTCGATCGGATTTGCAGGCAAAGAGCATTCGTCGGATGGATCTGTTGCCGATGACCTTCGTCGTTCACTCACTGAAGACCACCGCCGTCATGTATGCGTTGACCTATGCGATGGGCATGCTTGTGAGTGTATTGGGCGCCGCATATGTCACCCGTGAACTCATGGGGTCGGCGCTAGAGTTCGGTTATCTCGAGGCAGGTTGGGCCCTCGGTTCGATTGCGGGCTGTTCAACCCTTCTTCTCAGAAGGGCGCGTTCGCGACGACAAAGCATCCTCTTCCAGTCGGCGCTCGCTGGCATTGTTCTGTTGGGCTTTCCTGTTTTCCAGAGCTTTTTGTCCGCGCTCGTTCAACTGGTGTTGCTTGGCTTCTGCTACAATGTCACGCGAATCCTGATCGATGTACGGGTTCAATCGACTGTTTCGATTGACATGTTGGGGCGGGCGCGAAGCCAGATCCACACGATCTGTGTTTCGATAGGGCTTCTTGCGTATGGCATCATCGGGACGATCGGAGACGCAATTCCACCTTCGGGGATTTTCGGCCTCTTCGGGGCGCTGATGGTGACCGTCGCGCTCTTCTTTCACTTTAACATGGATCGGGGAGCGCCGGTGGAAAGGCGGTTCGTCTGAGGATGGAGACGTCGCCCAATAGTGACCTGGTTTCAAAAGGTGAGGTGTTGGCCCTCATTTTTGAATTATTCCCTTGGTTGCGTCAGTTTGAGCAGGCATCGCTGAACGACTACGCAAAGGCGGCTTTCTCGGTTGGATCGGATCAATCGGGGTGCGTCGCGCGAAGCCAGGCAATGTCTCTATTGCGGTCACGCGTGGCGGCCGTCGCGCAACGTCAGGGTTATTCAGCAGGGGCCGTGACGCGCTTTCAAGCCGAAATCGAAGTCGCTCCGGTGCTGCAGTGTGGCCCCCACCTCCACCTGTTGATCGAGCCTGACGCATTTTACACCCATCTGTTCTCCCTGATGGGACTTCGCGCGCATGGCAGGACATCCTATATCTCCTACGCTTGCTCGACAGTGAAGTTCGTAGAACGCGGTCGCAAGGGTCCGGCCTGGCTCCACGTCGATGGCGATGCAGTCAATGTCTTCGGCCTGTCGCGCAGCAAAATGATCCCCTACAGCATTCTTGGCAGAAACGGCTGCTACAGATTCCATCTTCAAAACGTCGACAGGCCCGGTGATGACTCGGAGGCAATTTCCTACTTGCGAGACCTTTTGCCTCTTGGCGAATTCCAGTCGGCGGCAGAGGCGATCAAAGCGGCAAATCTTTGCCTCTGGAAGCGGTATTCTGAGAGCCAGGTGGACTTTCTTCAGCTTGATGATAGCGACGTTGCCGATCTGGTCGCGGACCACCTTTCCGATGGCCGGTCCTGGCTGCGAGCCTCGTTGATCGAGGACCGAGCATTCGCGATGCGCCTCATCCATTTCATCGATCAACTCGCTGACACGGCTTGGCGAGGCTGGCTGAAAAACTCGACGCATTTTTTCTGGGGCTGCATTGAAGGGCGGCTTTTTCCACTTTGGCTGGATGGCAGGGTCCTCCGGTCGAAGGAGACAGATGATGTCTGTGTTGAATTCTCGCCGCCAAGTCTTGTGGAGGCCCTGAGAACTGGCCGGATCGTTCCGAACCTTCTGCTGATGTTCATCGTAACGTCGATCCTGCCTGGCGTGCGTGTCCTGGGTGGAAGTCGGCATACGATCTATTATCCGTTGATGCGCTGGGCATTCTGCGAGGCGTTGAGGAACAACCATCGTGACACACAGCTTCTCAACGCACTGTCAAAGGACGAACGGCCGGGGGTTTGGGGCCATCGCATCATCTCCTCGCCGTGCGAGCCATTTTCGCTGTTGAATGCTTTTAGCCGTGGGGGAATTGAAACGCTTCTCGGGCAGTTCGGCAAGATGAGCATTATCGACGCTTGCGGGCCCCTTTCCAGCTTCACCCAGGACCCCCTATGGGCGGAGCTTGCGGTAGCCTATTCCTCCGGGAGAGTGGGCAGACAATCCTCGCAATGGGCGTTCCGCTGATCGCACCTCCTTTGGTTTTCTGACCACTTTACCGCCCGAAGCGTGACCTCTCGCTTTTGAGACAAGTGTCCGCGCGTAAAGCGAAGCTATTGAATCTTGTAAAGAATTCGGTTGCGCGGCGGGCGGATTTCAACTAACTTTGGCAGCGAGGCAGTACGCGCTGCCTTGGGGATTAGAACCCCCTGTTAGCGGTTGGTGTCGGCCGATTCGGCGCCACACTCCTTGACCTTCGGTCGAGGAGCCTGTGGCGTATGTCCAGGTTCCTCGGAACTAAAGGCCACAGGGCCGTCTAGCACGGTGTTCTAACTCCCCGATCAGTGGGTTGAGCGAGTTATTCCGCGGGGGCGCACCGCGTGAAACTCTCCATCGGGGTGTCCACCATGAAGCGCTATGCAGCAGCACAGGTCCGGACTTCGAGGCCTGCGCAAGCCGAACAGTCGAATG
>NZ_NWTA01000029.1:0-58151 GCF_002531955.1 Rhizobium sp. M10
ATGGCCATCCGCCGGAGTGCGCACCGATCATCCAACAATCAGCGCAAATTGAACATGCAAGGGGCCGGCTTCGCCGATCTCCCAAATCAAGATGTCGCGTAGATATTGAGAACCTGCGCGTGTCCCTCACGCAAACTCGCGCAGACGTTCGGCCGTCTGCAGGTCGACGGAGACGAGGGTGGAGACGCCCTGTTCGGCCATGGTGACGCCGAAGAGGCGGTTCATGCGGGCCATGGTGATCGGGTTGTGGGTGATGATGACGAAGCGGGTTTCGGTGGAGGCCGCCATTTCGTCCATCAGGTTGCAATAGCGCTCGACATTGTGGTCGTCGAGCGGCGCGTCCACCTCGTCGAGCACGCAGATCGGCGCCGGATTGGTGAGGAAGACGGCGAAGATCAGCGCCATCGCCGTCAGCGCCTGTTCGCCGCCGGAGAGCAGCGTCATGGTCTGCGGCTTCTTGCCGGGCGGGCGGGCCAGGATTTCGAGGCCGGCTTCCAGCGGATCGTCGGATTCGATCAGCTGAAGCTCGGCGGTGCCGCCGCCGAACAGATGGGTGAACAGCCGCTGGAACTGGGCGTTGACGACGTCGAAGGCGGCGATCAGGCGTTCGCGGCCCTCGCGGTTCAGGCTCTGGATGGCGCCGCGCAGCTTGCGGATCGCGTCGATGACGTCGTCGCGCTCCTTGATCAGCGCTTCGAGCTTTTCGCTCAGTTCCTTCTGTTCCTCGTCGGCGCGCAGGTTGACGGCGCCGAGCCGCTCGCGCTCGATCTTCAGCCGCTCCAGCTCGCGCTCGACCTCGCGCGGATCGGGCAGCGCCTGCATCGGCTGCAGGCCTGCGAGCCGCAGCGCCTCGTGCGGCGGCACGTTCAAGACCTCGCGGATGCGGCTTTCGCTTTCCTGCCGCTTCTCGCGGGCCGAGACCAGGCGCTCCTCGGCGCGGCCGCGGCGTTCGCGGCATTCGGCAAGTTCGGAGAGCGCGGTCGCGGCCTTGTGATCGGCCTCGCGCTGGATGCGTTCGGCCTCGGCCAGGAGATCACCGGCATTGCGGCGCGCCTCCTCGGCCTTCTGCAATTCGGAGAGCAGGGCCCGGCGCTTGTCGTCGAATTCATCCGGCGCCATTTCCAGCTCGGCCGCCTCTTCGCGTGCCTCTTCCTCGCGCTCGCGCAGCGTGGCGACATGATCTTCGCCGCTTGCCGCCCGCTGGCGCCAAGTCTCGCGCTCCTGGCCGATCGCCACGATGCGGCGCTGGCGCGCGTCGTTTTCCCTCGCCAGGCTTTCATGGCGGGCGCGGGCCTCGGCGAGCGCGCCGCGATCGGTCGCCACCTCCGCCTGCTGGAAGCGCAGCCGCTCGTCGATCTCGGTCAGATCGGGCGCATCCTCCAGCTCGATGCGGGCATTTTCCTCCTGGATGCCGATCTCCTCCAGCTGCGCGCCGAGCTGGCTGGCCGCCTCGCTGACGACGTCGCGGCGGCGGATCAGATCGCCGGAGGCACGCTCGGCCGCGACCAGCGCATCGCGCGCTTCGGCCAGATGACGCGCCGACAGCCGGCTCATGTCGCGGGCTTCGGCAAGCTTGCGTTCCTCGAGGCGGATCGCCTCGGCGGCCGCCGCCTGCCGTTCCTCGGCCTCAGTGAGCACGTCGCGGGCGATCGCCGCCTCGCCTTCGAGTTCGGCCAACCGGTTTTTCTGGGCAAGGCGCAGGGCGGCAGCGCTCGGGGCATCGGCGCCGGTGACATGGCCGTCCCAGCGATAGACAGCGCCTTCTCTCGTCACCAGCCGCTGGCCGGGCTTCAGCGCCGCCATCAGCGCTTGCGCTTCGGCCTCGTCGACCAGGCCGATCTGGCGCAAGCGGCGGGTGAGCGCGGCCGGCGCCCGGACATGGGTCAACAGCGGTGTGGCGCCTGCGGGAAGCGCGGGATCGCCGGCGCCATCGCCATTCTCCGACCAATGGGCCGGCGCTTCGGCATCGAGCGGCGATTCCAGATCGTCGCCGAGCGCAGCTCCCAGCGCGGTTTCGAAGCCGCGATCGACCTTCAGCTCGTCGGCGACGGGCGGAAACTTGCCGGCGGCCGCACCGGCGGCGAGCATGCGAGAAATGGTGCGGGCCTCGGTTTCGATGGCATTGAGGCCAGAGCGAGCCTGCTCGACCGGTGCACGAGACAGCGCTTCGCTCTGGCGGGCGGCGGCCAGCGCCTGCTCGATCCCCTGGACGGCGGCTTCGGCGTCGGCCAGCGCAATTTCGCCGGCCTCGACGATGGCGCGCTTCTCGTCGGGATCGGGCAGGCCGGCGATCTTTTCACCGATGGCCGCAAGTTCCTGTTTCGCCTCGTTCATCTGCCGTTCGAGGCGCATGCGGCGGTCGGCAAGATCGCGGATGGCGCGCTCCAGCTGGTTGCGGCCGGCAGCAGCCTCGGCGCGCTCGGCGGTCAGCTGGGTGAAGATGCGCTCGCTGTCGGCAAGCTTTGCCGCCGCGCCCTCGAAAGCCTCGCGGGTTTCCTCGGCATAGCGGCCGGAATCGGCGAGGATTTCTGCTATTTCGGCCTCTTCGGCGTCGAGCTTGGCGAGGATCACCGCATTGTCGGCGACCAGGCGCTCCTCGCGGCGGATATCTTCCGCCAGCTGGGCGAGACGGCGGGTCAGCTCGTCGCGGCGGCGCAGGATGCGGCCGGCATCCTCCTCCAGCTGGCTGCGGGCGATCTGCAGGCGCTGCAGGGCGGCGGCGGCACGGGCCTCGCCCTCGCGCAGTTCCGGCAGTTTCAGGCTGGCGATGCCCTGGCTCTTGGCCGCTTCCATCTGCATCTGCGCCTTTTCGGCGACGATGACGGTTGCCTGGTTGAGCGCGCTGTCGGCCTCGGCTTCCGCCTCCTTGGCCTGCACCCAGCGGATATGCAGCAACATCGCCTCGCGGCCGCGGATATCGGCCGACAGTGTCTTGAAGCGGTTGGCCTGGCGGGCCTGGCGCTTCAGGCTCTCGATCTGGCTTTCGAGCTGCGAGGTAACGTCGTCGAGACGCTCAAGATTGCCTTCGGCGGCGCGCAGGCGCAGTTCGGCCTCGTGGCGGCGCGAATGCAGGCCCGATATGCCGGCCGCCTCTTCCAAGAGCTGGCGGCGGGCCTGCGGCTTTGCCTGGATCAGCTCGCCGATGCGCCCCTGCCCGACCATCGAGGGCGAGCGCGCGCCGGTGGAAGCGTCGGCAAACAGCAGCTGCACGTCCTTGGCGCGGCTTTCCTTGCCGTTGATGCGGTAGAGCGAGCCCTGCTCGCGCTCGATGCGGCGGGTGACCTGGATCTCGTCGCTGTCATTGAAGGCGGCAGGTGCGGTGCGCTCGCCATTGTCGAGATAGAGCGCGACTTCGGCGGTGTTGCGGGCCGGACGGTTGCCGGAACCGGAAAAGATCACGTCGTCCATGCCGGAGGCGCGCATGTTCTTGTAGGAATTCTCACCCATCACCCAGCGCAGCGCCTCGACGAGGTTCGACTTGCCGCAGCCGTTCGGGCCGACGACGCCGGTCAGCCCCCGCTCGATGATGAATTCCGTCGGCTCGACGAAGGATTTGAAGCCGACCAAGCGCAGCTTGTTGAACTTCATGCAGAAATATCCACGGCAGGAAGCCCCCTCATCCGCCCTACGGGCACCGACCGGGGTTGAGCCACCGGTCTCAACCCGTCCTTCGGACCCCCGCTGGGGAGAAGAGGGAATCGAGACGTCGCGGCACATCCCCTTCTCCCCAGCGGGGGTCCGAAGGACGGGTCGAGACCCGTGGCTCGCCCCCGGTCGGTGCCGGCGGGCGGATGAGGGGGCCACACCAGCAAACTGCGCTGAAAACGAAAAACGGGCGCACGGCTTTCGCCGTCGCCCGTCGTTTCGAAACGGTCCGGTTCAGATGAGGCTGTCGATGAGCTTCGACATGGTGTCAACCGGCATGTCTCCAGAATAGCGCTTGCCATTGATGAGGAAGGTTGGCGTTGCATCGACGCCGAAATCCTTGGATCCCCTTTCCCGCGTGGCGTTCACTTCATCCAGAAGCTTCTGGTTCGTCAAGCATTTCGTGAAGCTATCCTCAGTAAATCCGGCCAGCTTCGACATCTGCAGCAGCGCGGCGCGGCCATCATCGGCGGCGGCCCAGACCTGCTGCTGCTTGAAGAGCATCGAAACCATCGGGAAATACTGCTCCGGCGTGCTCATCTGCCCCGGATTGGCGGCGCTGCAGCGGGCAAGCATGAAGGCGGCGGCAGCGCGCGGATCGAAGGGGAATTCGCGGATGATGAACTGCACTTTGCCGGTATCGATGTATTTCTGCTTGATCGTGTCGAAGGTGGTGTTGTGGAAATGGGCGCAATGCGGGCAGGTCATCGACATGTATTCGACGATCTTGACAGGAGCATCGGCCTTGCCCAGCGCCATCTCGGGAAGCGCGCCGGGTTTCAGCACCTCGGCCATGTCGACATCGCCGTCTGACTCCGGCATGTCGGTCGAGGACGTCGCCGCCGTCTGCATGGTATCGACATTGGCGCCATCGGCCATGGTCTTGCCGGAGGACGAAGCATCGGCAGCGTCCTTGCTGTCGTTGCAGGCGACAAGCGCTGCGGCAGCTGCGGCGATGGCGATGCCACCCAGGAGGCGGCGTTTCGTCAGTTGCATTTCGGACATCTGCATGGGTTCCCCATAGGTATGAGAGTGACGGCGTGACTGTGCGATATAACGGCTGACGGCCGCTCACAAGCCACGGTTCACCAACTTCCTTCAAAGAATTGTGACCGCGATGGGACCGAGAGCCCGACCTGGCGTCCGAAATGCGCGATTCTCAGTTTCGCTGGAAGGCCGAAGGTACTGCGGCCGCCTCGAAAACCAAAATGTGACCACACGAGCAGGGTCCGATGTCATGAGATTCGCGCGCTGGGAGATCGTCGCCCGCCCCTCATCCGGCTGCCGCCACCTTCTCCCCGCTCGCGGGGAGAAGGGGATATGCCGCAACCTCTCGGTCCCTCGCCAACGTCTCGCATGGCACGTCCCCTCGCCCCGTTTACGGGGAGAGGGCTAGGGTGAGGGGCAGTCACTAGCGCGAACAGGACTCAGTGTTCATCCGTTCGGCATGCCGGCTTTCCAGCCGCTCAAAAACCGCATCGGCATCAATATCGGCACTCGGATCATCTATCGCCTCGCGGATTTTTCGACGCATGATTTCATCGCTCGCGTCCACTTGCCGGCCATGCCCATTCTTGGCATTACGGGTCAACTCTGGCGTCTTGCTCATCAGCGCCCCCTCGCCGGTTTACCCATAACCGCGGTCCCCAATCGCTGGATCGCCTGACGCAGCTTGTCGCCCTCGATGCCCTCCATCATGCCTTCGAGCTTGCGGGCGGCTTCTCCCTTCAGCGGCTGTGGAGTGCGGGAGCGGCGGGCGAGGTTTGAGACCGGTTTCTGGACGATGCGGATCTGGTGGACGGCGGCAAAGCCGAAGAAGCTGTTGATGCGCTGGATGAGTTCGCCCTGGGCATGGGTGAGGAAAAGCGCGCGCGCGCCTTCGCAGGCGATCGTCAGCACGCCGGGGCGGAAGCCGCCGTCATCGCCGCCGCCGCGGGCCCAGGCGATCTTTTCCGGGCGGGTGCAATCGGCGAAATCCTCGCCGGCGATTTCGCTCCACGAGCCGAGCAGCGCCGTGTTGATGCCGGCCCGGCGCGCCAGGACGGGATCGATCAGCCCGTTCGCCAGCTCGGAAATCTGCTTTACATCTTTGCGTGGATAACTCATCGAAACCCTTGGGCACGGCTGCCAATCGGCGCGGCCGCCTTGATCACGCGCCATTGCTTCGCCAAGTATAGGCACTTCCCCTGATCCCGGCAAATCATGACGATCACGACACCCGACACGCCCACCGCAAAGCCCCTGCTCGACTGGTACGACCGCCATCACCGCGACCTGCCCTGGCGGGTGTCGCCCGGCATGGCGGCCAGCGGCGTCAAACCCGATCCCTATCGCGTCTGGCTGTCGGAGGTGATGCTGCAGCAGACGACGGTGCAGGCGGTCAAACCCTATTTCGAGCGGTTTCTCACGCGCTGGCCTGACGTCACCGATCTCGCCGCGGCCGAAAGCGACTCGGTCATGGCCGCCTGGGCGGGGCTCGGCTACTACGCGCGGGCCCGCAACCTGAAGAAATGCGCCGAAGCGGTGGCGAAAGAGCATGGCGGCGTCTTTCCCGATACCGAAGCCGGCCTCAAGTCGCTGCCCGGCATCGGCGACTATACGGCAGCCGCCGTCGCCGCCATCGCCTTCAACCGGCAAGCGGCCGTCATGGACGGCAATGTCGAGCGGGTGATCTCCAGGCTCTATGCGATCGAGGCGCCGCTGCCGGCCGCCAAGCCCGTGATGAAGGACAAGGTGGCGCTGATGACACCGGTGTCCCGCCCCGGCGACTTCGCCCAGGCGATGATGGATCTCGGCGCGACGATCTGCACGCCGAAGCGGCCGGCCTGTTCGCTCTGTCCGTTCCGGGGATCGTGTCAGGCGCTGAAGCTTTCCGATCCCGAGCTCTTTCCCGTCAAGGCGGCGAAGAAGGAAAAGCCGGTTCGCCAGGGCGCCGCCTTCGTCGCGGTCACCGCCGATGGCGAAATCCTGCTCAGGCGGCGGGCCGAAAGCGGCCTGCTCGGCGGCATGACGGAGGTGCCGACGACGGCCTGGACGGCGCGCGTCGACGGCGAAACCTCAGCCGCAGCCGCGCCCTTCGACGCGGCCTGGCAGGCCTGCGGCACCGTCATCCATGTCTTCACCCATTTCGAGCTGCGGCTGTCGATCTGGCGCACCGCAATCGCCGCAAAGCCGCAGCCGAATGGTGGCGTGAATGACGAATGGTGGGAGCCGGTTACAAATCTTGAGGCGCAGGCCTTGCCGACCGTCATGAAAAAAGCGATCGCAGCGGCTATTCCTCTCGCGTTCAAAACATCCAAGGCATAAACATGACCCCTGAAATAAAACATATCGTTTTCGATATCGGCAAAGTCCTTATTCATTACGATCCGCATCTTCCCTTCGCCCGCCTCATTCCCGATGAGACCGAGCGCAACTGGTTTTTCGCCAATATCTGCACGCATGACTGGAACGTCGAGCAGGACCGCGGCCGCACATGGGCGGAAGCCGAAGCGCTGCTGATTGCCGTGCATCCGGCCCGCGAAGAGCATATCCGTGCCTTCCGCAAATACTGGCACGAGATGGTGCCGCACGCCTATGAGGACAGCGTCGCCATCCTGGAAGGGCTGATCGCCGAAGGCCGCGACGTGACGATGCTGACCAACTTCGCCTCCGACACTTTTCGCGAGGCGCAGCAGCGCTTCCCCTTTCTCACCAAACCGCGCGGCGTCACCGTTTCCGGCGATATCGGCCTGATCAAGCCGGATATTGCGATCTACGAGACGCATACGAAGAGCTTCGGCCTCGATCCCAAGGCGACGATCTTCATCGACGACGCGCCGGCCAATGTCGAAGGCGCCAAGGCCTTCGGCTGGAACGCCGTGCTGTTTTCGGGCGCGGAAAAGCTGCGCAGCGATCTTGCCGCCTACGGATTGAAGGTCTGAGAGCCATGGCTTTCGACCCGGCCGAGGAAATCGAACGCTTCCACGCCGCGATCAACGCCCTCGATTTCCCTGTTATCGAGGGCTATTTCGCCGAGGACGCGACCTATGTCTCGAACGGCGTCGGCAGCCTTGCCGGGCGGAGCGAGATCATGGCCGCCTTCCGGCGCTATTTCGACGTTTATCCCGATCAGACGGCGGAAAATTCGCTTGTCGAAACGCTGACGCCGCTGTCCGGCCGGGCCGTCTGGTCGCTCCGCGCCACCCACAGCAAGACGGGCAAGGCGCTGATCCGCGAGGGCGAGGAGACGATCACCTTCAATACCGAAGGCCGGATCACCCGCGTCGACGTCACCGATTACAAGGATTTCTAAAAATAGAAGACGCCCGGGGGTTCGAGCCCCGGGCGCCTTGGCCTTCTTCCGCAACTGGAGGAAACCGGAAGAAGGTATTTCGATCCCGCGAAGATGCTGCTCACTCCACCTTTGCCAGATCACTGCGGATGACGGACCTGAGATCGTCGATCGGGCGCAGGGACTGCCCGTCTTCGAAATGCCAGAAGGTCCATCCGTTGCATGCATCGAGACCCTGCACCTTGGCGCCGAGACGATGAATAGAGCCGGCCTCGCCGCCTGATGCCACCGTGCCGTCAGCGCGCACGATGGCGCTGTAGCGGCGCTTGGCGTCGGTCAGCACCTGGCCGGGCTTGATCAGGCCGCTTTCGACAAGCACGTTGAAGGCGACGCGAACCTCGGCCTTCTTGCCGGTCATGACGGTCAGTTCCGCCTTGCCGAGCGGCTCGACGGCGGCGATGCGGGCGGAGGCCGCATCGATATAATCCTGCTCGCGCTCGATGCCGACGAAGTGGCGGCCGAGACGCTTGGCGACGGCGCCTGTCGTGCCCGAGCCGAAGAAGGGATCGAGCACGATATCGCCGGGCTTGGTCGAGGCCATGATGACGCGGGCGAGCAGCGCTTCCGGCTTCTGGGTCGGATGCACCTTCTTGCCGTCCTCGCCCTTCAGGCGTTCATTGCCGTTGCAGATCGGGAAGAGCCAGTCGGAGCGCATCTGCACGTCGTCATTGGCGGCCTTCATCGCATCGTAATTGAACGTATACCCCTTCGCCTTGGCATTGGGGCTTGCCCAGATCATCGTCTCATGGGCGTTCTGGAAACGGCGGCCCTTGAAATTCGGCATCGGATTGGTCTTGCGCCAGATGATGTCGTTGAGGATCCAGAAGTTCAGATCCTGCAGCGTCGCGCCGACACGGAAAATGTTGTGATAGGAGCCGATCACCCAGATCGAGCCGGTCGGCTTCAAGACGCGGCGGCAGGCGAGCAGCCAGGCGCGGGTGAAGGCGTCATAGGCCTCGAAGGAAGCGAACTGGTCCCATTCATCATCGACGGCATCGACCAGCGACTGATCGGGACGGTGCAGCGTTCCGCCGAGCTGGAGATTATATGGCGGGTCGGCGAAGATGACGTCGACGGAATGGGTGGGCAAGGCTTCAAGGGCGCTGACGCAATCGCCCTTGATGATCGTGTCAACCCAAGAATCCGGCCGGGAATCCGACTTGACGGAGGCCTTGAGGTCGGCAAGCGGAAAAACTGATGCCATTCTGATACTCACTCATACGCTTTACGCTTAACTCTCCGTTATGGTTACGCAACTTAGTTACCAAAGCCTGAAGGGGTGGCCGATTTCGGGAATTTATTCGGGCGACAGTCACTGCTGTCCAGTTAAAAGATGCGGGGCCGGACGGAAGACATTCATCGTCTTTGGGTTGCGGCGTTTTTTGCTGGAACAGGAGCTCAATACTCCCGGCCTAGGAGATCGGCGAGGGCCGCCCCTCATCCGGCTGCCGCCACCTTCTCCCCGTAAACGGGGCGAAGGGACATGCCGCGACCTCTCCGTGTCTCTCCAGCCTCTCGCAGGGCACGTCCCCTTTCCCCGTCAGAACGGGGAGAGGGTTAGGGTGAGGGGCAATCACTAGCATGACCGGAGAGCTGTGGGTGACAGCCAGGCTGGCCGGCGGAGATGGCCGCAACCACGTCAAACATCTCTTTATTCAAGATTTTCCCGGATGTCGTTAAAACTCATGATCGTGTCAAACATCACCCTATACTCCAACAGCACAGTGTCCGTTATCTTATTACCCTGCACCCTCCTCATGCCACAGGTAACTTGCTTATCAAAATAGCTGCCTTTCATGCTGCATTCACCGTCGATTTCATTTTTACTTCGGCCGGTTAAGCGCGCGGCATCTGAGATTGCTCGCTCTTGGAATGTCACCCCAATGAAATCGGGATTCTGGATGAACATGAGAGCCGTCGAAATTACGAAGAACGCTAAGACAATGTAGATAAAGGAAAATATAGCTGCCCATACAAATTTTATTATCTTTGAGGCCCACACGATCTGGTTTTCCGCATTGCTTGATATTTAAACTGCAGATAGCATTTTCTCCATTTTGATAAATGAAATAAATTCATTGTCACGCGTATAGTTCGAACGGTTGCGCCAACTGCAGTTTTCACAGCGCCGGCCTGGCGACCGCGCGGGACCCGCCCCCTCTTGACATCAAGCCGCATCATGCACCCCGCGACTATCCGCAGGCGCCTCGTCGCGTTCGAACATGCCGTAGTCGCGCAGGACGCTGGCAATCCGCAGGCGGTAATCGGCAAAGATGCCGCCGCGGCCGGCCTGCTGGGCGGCGCGATGGGCTTCGAGGTTGCGCCATTGCTTGACCGCTTCCTCGTCGCGGAAGAAGGAGAGCGACAGCAGCTTGCCGCGGTTGGTCAGGCTCTCGAAACGCTCGATCGAGATGAAGCCGTCGATCTTTTCGAGCTCTGATCGCAACTCGCCGGCGAGGTCGAGATATTTGTGGCGTTCGCCCATATAGGGCACGACTTCGAAGATGACGGCGATCATGGCAGCACCAGCTTGGCGTGAGGGGCGGAGACATTTTTGAGGAAGATGCGGTCCTTCTTGAGGATGAAGCCTTCGCGCCTGGCGAATTCATAATTGTCGCGGCCGAGCGGATCGGCGGCCAGCCTGGCGCGATAGGCCTCGTAAGCGGCGAGGCTGTCGATGTTGTAGACGCCGTAGGCCGTCGTCGCCGATCCCTCGTGTGGGCCGAAATAGCCGATCAGGTCGGCGCCGTTCCGAGGGATGGCCTGGCCCCAGTTGCGGGCATATTCGGCAAAGGCCTCCTTCTTGAAGGGGTCGATCTGATAGCGGATGAAGCAGGTGATCATCGGGTTCTCCTTTTGCTTCCCCGTTTTCGCACATTGCCTGACGGCGATGCTTCGGTTACGATCGAAGTATGAAAGAAGGTCCTGACATTGCGCAGATCGGCGCGCTGATCGGCGATCCCGCCCGCGCCAACATGCTGGCGGCGCTGACGGGCGGGCGGGCGCTGACGGCGACCGAGCTTGCCGGGATCGGCGGCATCACCGTGCAGACGGCGAGCACGCATCTTGCCAAGCTCGAAGCCGGCGGCTTGCTTGCCCAGCGCAAGCAGGGGCGCCACCGCTATTTCACGCTGGCCGACGAGGCCGTCGCCCGGCTGATCGAAAGCATGATGGGCTTCGCGGCCGGACGTGGACATCTGCGCCACCGGCCGGGGCCGAAGGAACCGGCACTGCGCAAGGCGCGCATCTGCTACGATCATCTGGCCGGCGATTACGGCGTGCGCATGCTCGACAGCCTGATTGCCTCAGGCGCGATCGCGGCGGTCGGCGACGGCCTGACGCTGACGGAAAAAGGCGAAAGCGATCTCAAGCGCATCGGCATCGACGTCGGCGACCTCCGATCATCGCGCCGCCCGCTCTGCCGCTCCTGCCTCGACTGGAGCGAGAGACGGGCGCATCTTGCCGGCAGCCTCGGCAAGGCGCTGCTGTCAAATTTTCTCGACAAGGGCTGGGCCAGGCGCACGGCCGAAAGCCGCTCGATCCTCTTCTCGCCGGAAGGCGACCGGCAGTTCCTGAGGCTGTTTCCGGGCGAAACCTAGGTCGTTGCAGACCTGCAACCGCGCCAATTCGGCCAGGGCTCGCTTGATGCCGTTTGACTAGATGATGTCGCCTCGAACAGCCATGGCCTCGGCGCAATCAGCCTTCAGGGATCAGGTGGGCCGGCCTCGAAGCGCTTGCTGACATCTGCGTCTCTGTGAAGAGTTGGACCACCTTAGCCTGCCCGCGTTCAGTTCATCGAGTGGAACGTCTCGAAAATAAGCGCCCTCAGCCAGCGATGAGCGGGGTCTGCGTCCATGCGCGGGTGCCATGCCTGGACGATGTTGAAACCGGGCACGGCGACCGGCAGGTCGAAGGTTCTGATCTCCCTCATCGCGGCGGATCTGCAATAAGACTTCGGAACCGAACCGATCAGATCGGATGAGGCTGCAACGGCGATCACCGCCGGGAAACTTGGCACGATCAGTCTGGCATCCCGATCCAAGCCCAGTTCGGCGAGCGCTCTGTCGACCGGACCGGCGTAGTCCGCCTGCGTCGAGAAGAGTACGTGGCCGCAGGCGGCATAGCGCTCGGCCGTTATCCGATCTGCGTCGAAAATCGGATGCCCCACCCTTGCGACGCCGACAAACCGGTCCTCGAAGAGGCTCTGGCAACGCAGCTCGCCGCTGTCGCGCGGGAGTACGCCGATGTCCAGATCTATCGCCGCCTCCCGCAAAGCCTGAACGTCCTTGTCGGATCTCGGCGCAAAACGAAGCCTTATTCCCGGTGCGGCGTTCGTCACTGCGGCGCTCAGATCCGCGGCGTAGAGAAGCACGAAGGCTTCATTGGCGCGGATCGTGAAGTGGCGCCGCACCTCCCGAATGTCGACGGTCGACGGTGGGCTCAGCACCGCTTTCACAGCGTCTTTCAACAGATGCACGTCTTCGGCAATGGCCAGGGCATGGGGTGTCGCCACCATGCCGCGGCCGGCCGGCACCAGGATCGGATCACCGAGCGCAGTCCTCAAGCGTGACAGTGTCCGGCTCATGGCGGATGTGCTGAGGCCAAGCCGGCGTGCGGCAGCCGATACGCTCCGTTCGGCCAGCAAAGCGTCCAGCGCGACGAGAAGGTTCAGATCGAGATCAGACATGGCGCGATCCTATCAGACGTGGCGCTGCGCGCAACTGACCATTGCTTCCGTTGCGTCTGGCGCAATGCATCCTCGGGGTCTAACTAGTCCCTATCCCAGACACACCGAGGATTTCCCATGTCTCTCAGCTACACCGCACTGGCTTCTCAAGACGGTCTGGCATCGCCCCGACGCTATCTGGCGGTCGCCCTACTGCTTCTGGCCGTTGTTCTCGTCGTATTGGATGGAGCGATCGCCAATGTCGCCTTGCCATCGATTGCGCTCTCGCTGCAGGCGGAAGCGGATAACACTGTATGGGTCGTCTCGGCCTATCAGCTGGCCGTGCTCGTCGCCATTCTTCCCTGTGGGGCGCTTGGGGAGATCTACGGCGCCCGGCGGGTCTTCCTGATCGGCGTTGCGCTGTTCACCGCAGCTTCCGCAGCCTGCGCCTTGGCGGGTGACCTGCCCTTGCTGATCCTTGCTCGTTTCGCGCAGGGCCTCGGCGCGGGCGCGATCATGGCGCTGGCGATGATGAACCTGCGGCAGGCCTTGCCGCAACGCATGCTGGGTCCGATCATCGGCATCAATGCCATGGTCATCGCAATTTCTTCCGCTGCCGGCCCCGGCATTGCCGGCGCCGTTCTTTCCGTCACGACCTGGCCTTGGCTGTTTGCTGTCAATATACCGCTCGGCGTCATCGTTCTCCTCGGCGGCGGCCTGCTCGGCCACGTTGAGGGCGCAAAACGGAAGCTGAAGGCGAAGTCGTTACTGGCCAATACGCTGATGTTCATCCTGTTCTTCTCAGGCGCCGACCGGATAGCGACCGCGCCGGTCAGCGGTGCCGCCCTCATCGCCGCCTCGCTCGCCTGCCTTTTCGGCCTGCTGCGTCTGGAACGAAACAGTGACGCGCCTCTGTTTCCCAAGGACCTGTTGGCGGCGCCGGCATTCCGCATGGCGGTGATCGCCTCGGTATCGTGCTTCTGCGGACAGATGCTGAGCTACATCGCCCTGCCCTTCTACCTCCAACACAGGCTGCACATGACGCCGGTTCTGGCTGGTCTCTACATGATGCCCTGGCCTGCCGCGACCGCGATCATCGCGCCGATCTCGGGACGTCTGGCAAACCGGGTCAAGACCTCATGGCTTTGTGCAATCGGCGGGGCGCTCATGGCGCTTGGCCTTCTGGTGGCTGGCCTCACCCCGCCCGACCTGCGAGGTATCGGATTTCTCGTCGGCACGGTGGTCGCCGGCCTCGGTTTCGGACTGTTCCAGACTCCCAACAACCGAATTCTGCTGCTTTCGGCACCGAAAGCCAGAAGTGGTGCCGCAGGCGCCATGCAAGGGACCGCGCGGCTGCTCGGCCAAACCCTCGGCGGGGTCGCGATGTCGATCATTTTCGCAACGCTGCCCTTGTCGGCCGCGCTCGACTTTGCGGTCGCCATTGCAGCCGGCTGCACTGCCATCGCCGGTCTGGTCAGCCTGAGCCGGGCTCGTTACGAAGTGGCGGGGCAGCCTGGAGCGGCCTGAATGCCGGCTTGAGCATCCGGTGACAGTGGGTCACCGAGCCGGTCGCCTGCCGCATCGCAGCCATGCTTGGGATCAGGTTGAGCTTTGGGCGGCCATCGTGTAAAGCCGCAGCATCCCCTGATAAGACCCAGATTTCCAGCAAGGCGTGAACATATGGACGGCTTCGATCTCATCATCTTCGATTGCGACGGCGTTCTCGTCGATTCCGAAATCATCGCCGCGGAAGTGGAATCCGCGCTGTTGACGGACGCCGGATATCCGATCAGCGTCGAGGAAATGGGCGAGCGCTTCGCCGGCATGACATGGCACAATATCCTGCTGCAGATCGAGCGCGAGGCGAGCATCCCGCTTTCGGCTTCGCTGCTCGATAAGTCGGAGCAGCTGCTCGACGTCAGGCTGGCGAACGACGTCAAGGCGATACCGGGCGTCGAATTCGCCGTCTCCCGGCTGCCGATGAAGCGCTGCATCTGCTCGAATTCGAGCACGAAGCGTCTCGACATGATGCTGGGCAAGGTGGGCCTGAAGCCGCTGTTTGCGCCCAACATCTTCTCCGCCAAGGATCTCGGCCCCGACCGCGTCAAGCCGAAGCCCGACATCTTCCTGCACGGCGCAAGCCGGATGGGTGTCTCACCCGACAGGACCGTCGTCGTCGAGGATTCCGTGCACGGCGTGCATGCGGCGCGCGCCGCCGGCATGCGCGTCATCGGCTTTACCGGCGCCTCGCACAGCTACCCCGCCCACGCCGACAAACTGACCGATGCCGGCGCCGAGACAGTGATCTCGCGCATGAACGACCTACCGGGTGTGGTTGCCGCGCTCGCCGCCTGGGAAGGCGTGCTTTAGGGTTTAGGCAACGCCCTCTCCTCCCTCATCCCTGTGCTCGTCACAGGGATCCAGTGCGCCCAAGTCCTTGGGCGCGAGAGAACGGTTACGTCGACGACAGTCATTCACGGCGCAGACGCGCCGTGGCTGGATTCCTGTGACGAGCACAGGAATGAGGGAAGGTGGAGAGCCGCGCCTCGGAAGCAGTCCCGATAGTGCTCAGCTACTCTTCTTGCTCTTGGCCGGCTGGGTGTCGAAGCCGATATTGACGCGCACCAGCGCGCCGGCGCCGACCGGCATCTTGATGCCTTCCTTGCGGAAGATGACCTGCGTGCCCGGGGCGCCCGCCGGGATTTCGGTGGGGAACTTGGTGACCTCGGAATAGAGCACGGTCTCGCCATCGAGGATGGTGACGCGGACAGGCAGCGTCACCGGGCCGGGATTGCCGGCCGGGCCGGTGATGAGCCGCAGCTGGGCAACCACCGTCATCGTCAGATTGGTGTCGTTCAGCATGCACTGGCGGGTGTAATCGCCGAAGGAGGCCTGGAAGACGATCTGCTGCGGATCGTCCTTCTTGCCCTTGGCATAGGTGCGGAAGATCGAATCCTGGTCACGCAGGAAGATCTGCGGGCAGGCGCCCTGGACGACGGGGGCGACGGCGCCCTGCGCCGTCGTGGCGGTGCCGATCGAAGGATTGTTCGAGGAGGGGTTGGCTGGTGCCAGCGGCATGATCTGGGCATTGCCGTTCGGCTGGGCGGGCGCCGCCTCCGGCTTGCTGTCGCCACCGGTACCAAGCGTATCGCAACCTGCGAGCAGGGCAAGAAGGGAAGCTGAGACGATGAGACGCGAGACCTTGCCGAGCACTATGTTCCACCCTTTGCACAAGCGTTTCTTGGAGGCCCCATGTCTTTTCCGTGAGGCCTTTCACGACGGTTTGCGATGGTCTATATCAGCGGCGCAAACAAAAATCGATTGGGTACGCGCCGTTTTGATGCACTTTTCGCCGCCGGATGCGGGCAACTTCAACAAGATAACGGCAAGTGTGTGGCCGCAGGCGCTGCCCTTGCCGGTTTCCGGCAGTGCGGGCCACGGCCCAGCCCGACCGGATTTCTTCCAGCGATAGATCAAGGATGACCAACGTGGATTATATCTCGACCCGCGGCGAGGCCCCTGCCCTCGGCTTTTGCGACGCCCTGCTGACGGGACTGGCGCGCGATGGCGGGCTCTATGTTCCCCGGGAATGGCCGCAGTTTTCGAAGAGGGAGATCCGCGCGCTCAGGGGCAAGACCTATCAGGAGATCGCCTTCACCATCCTGTCGCCCTTCACCAATGGTGAGATCCCCGAGGCAACCTTCCGGGCGATGATCGACGAGGCCTACGCCACCTTCCGCCATCCGGCGATCGCGCCGCTCGTCCAGACCGGGCCGAACAGCTTCGTCATGGAGCTCTTCCACGGCACGACGCTCGCCTTCAAGGACGTGGCGATGCAGCTGCTTGCCCGGCTGATGGATTATGCGCTTGAGAAGCGCGGCGAGCGGGCGACGATCGTCGGCGCCACCTCGGGCGATACCGGCGGTGCGGCGATCGACGCCTTTGCCGGCCGCGAGCGCACCGACATCTTCATCCTCTTCCCGCACGGCAAGGTCTCGCCGGTGCAGCAGCGGCAGATGACGACCTCGACGGCCGCCAACGTGCATGCGCTCGCCGTCGAAGGCAATTTCGACGACTGCCAGAATCTGGTCAAGGCGATGTTCAACGACGCGGCGTTCCGCGACAGGGTCAGCCTGTCGGGCGTCAACTCGATCAACTGGGCGCGCATCATGGCCCAGATCGTCTATTATTTCACCACGGCCGTGGCGCTCGGCGGGCCGGACCGGAAGATCTCGTTCACGGTGCCGACCGGCAATTTCGGCGATATCTTCGCCGGCTACTGCGCCAAGCGCATGGGCCTGCCGATCGACCGGCTTGTCATCGCCACCAATGAGAACGACATTCTGACACGCACGCTGAAGACCGGCCGATACGACATGAAGGCGGTCAAGGCGACGAGCTCGCCGTCGATGGACATCCAGATCTCCTCGAATTTCGAGCGGCTGCTGTTTGAAGCCTATGGGCGCGATGCCTCGAAGGTGCGCGCGGCGATGGAAAGCCTCAGGCAATCGGGCGGCTTCGAGATCGGCGGGCAAGCGCTGAAGGCGATCCGCCGCGACTTCCGCGCCGGCCGCGCCAGCGAGAGCCAGGTGGCCGAGACGATCCGCAAGACCCATGCGGAAACCGGCTATCTCCTCGATCCGCATTCGGCGATCGGCGTCTTCGTCGCCGCCAAGAAAGAGAAGCCGAATACGCCGATGGTGACGCTTTCGACCGCACATCCGGCGAAATTCCCGGCCGCCGTAAAATCCGCCTCCGGTATTGACCCGGCGCTTCCGACGTGGCTTGCTGGTCTGATGCAAAGGGAGGAGCGTTTCCAGATCATCGAACCGGAGCTTAAAGCCGTTCAAACCTTTATCGGCAAACACGCCCGCGGCAAGACGACGGCAGGCGCAGAAAGATAGCCAATGACAGTTGAGTGCACCCGGCTGAAATCCGGGCTGACAGTAGTCACAGAAACGATGCCACACCTTGAGAGCGTTGCGCTCGGTGTCTGGATCAAATCGGGATCGCGCAACGAGACGGCAGACGAGCACGGCATCGCCCACCTGCTCGAACACATGGCCTTCAAGGGCACGGCGCGCCGCTCGGCCCGTGAGATCGCCGAGGAGATCGAGGATGTCGGCGGCGAGGTCAACGCCGCCACCTCGACCGAAACGACCTCCTATTACGCCCGCGTGCTGAAGGACCACGTGCCGCTCGCCGTCGACATCCTCGCCGATATCCTGACGGAATCGGCCTTCGAGGAGGAGGAGCTGGAGCGCGAGAAGCAGGTGATCCTGCAGGAGATCAACGCCGCCAACGACACGCCCGACGACGTTGTGTTCGACAAGTTCTCGGAGGCCGCCTATCGCGACCAGACGCTCGGCAGGGCGATCCTCGGCACGCCGCAGACCGTCGTTTCCTTCACGCCGCAGCAGATCCGCGCCTATCTCGGCCGCAACTATACGACCGACCGCATGTTCGTCGTGGCGACCGGCGCCGTCGATCATCAAGAATTTCTGCGCATGGTCGAAGATCGCTTCGCCAGCCTGCCGACCGCGCCATCCGCCCCGCCGGTCATGGAAGCGGCGCGTTATGTCGGCGGCAGCGTGCGCGAACCGCGCGATCTGATGGATGCGCAGATCCTGCTCGGCTTCGAAGGCAAGCCCTATCACGCCCGCGATTTCTACTGCTCGCAGATTCTCGCCAATATCCTCGGCGGCGGCATGTCCTCGCGGCTGTTCCAGGAAGTGCGCGAGTTCCGCGGCCTCTGTTATTCCGTCTATGCCTTCCACTGGGGTTTTTCCGACACCGGCATCTTTGGCATTCATGCCGCGACCGGCGGCGAAAACCTGCCGGAGCTGGTGCCCGTGATCATCGACGAACTGCACAAGTCCGCCAATGAGATCCACCAGAAGGAAATCGAGCGCGCCCGCGCCCAGATCCGCGCCCAGCTGCTGATGGGCCAGGAAAGCCCGGCCGCCCGCGCCGGCCAGATCGCAAGGCAGATGATGCTTTACGGCCGGCCGATCTCCAATCCGGAGATGATGGAGCGGCTGGAGGGCATCACCATCGAGCGGCTGACCGATCTCGCCGGCCGACTGTTCTTCGACACGGTGCCGACGCTGTCGGCGATCGGGCCGCTGGAGCAGCTTGCACCGATGGAAGACATCAAAGCCTCGCTTTCGGTCCCGGCGCCGAAGACGATGCAGGCAAGCCTCTGAGCCGCCGTCCGTCTGCCGGGAGTGATCGATGCCAAAATCGGTGTTTCGGTTCCTTTCGCGGCAGCCGGATGCGGTTGAGCTGGAGAATGATAGATATCTCCTGCGCCTGCCGCGCTACCAGGATTTCAACCAGTGGCACCGGCTGCGGTCCGAAAGCCGCAAGTTCCTCGAACCCTGGGAGCCGACCTGGCGGCGCGACGAGCTGACCGAGGGCGCCTACCGCGCCCGCGTCATCCGTGGCAAGCAGGAATATGCCTCGGGCCAGGCAATACCGCTGTTCATTTTCCTCAAGGAAAACCGCTCGCTGGTCGGCGGCATCACCATCGGCTATATCCGGCGCGGTGCGGCACAAAGCTGCATGATCGGCTACTGGATGGGCGAGCGCTACGCCGGCCAGGGGCATATGTTCGCCGCTCTGCAATTGGTTATTCCTTACATCTTCTCCGGGCTTGAGTTGCACCGTATTGAAGCAGCCTGTATTCCAGATAACGCGCGCAGCATACGTCTGCTTGAAAAGGCCGGGTTTCAGCGGGAAGGCTATCTGCGCGGATATTTGAAGATCAACGGTCAGTGGCACGACCATGTGATGTTTTCACGGCTCGCCACCGATACGGATAAAGGCAGGATAACCGACAGCCGATGACCAGAGACCGCATGCTGCCCAAGTCACCGTCCGGACGAGTGATCGCGGTGATCGCAGCCCTTTTCCTGGCGGCCTTCGCCCTCATGGCGAGCGTGGCCCACGCGGCCGAACCGGTGAAGATTTCCCGTGACGATACCGCGCTCGATCTCACCGCGACGACCGAGATCTACGCCAACCAGGGCGAGGCCTTCCAGGTATCGACGGCCGCCGGCGCCGACGGCATCCGCCGGCGCATCGAGGTCCGGGCGAGCTCGGAGAATCACCAGGGCGACTGGGCGGTATTCGCGCTTGCCAACGTCTCGGAGGAACAGTTGGAGCGCGTCATCGTCGCGCCGCATTTCCGTCTGGTCAATTCCAAGCTCTTCTGGCCGGATCTCGGCTCGCAGCGCATCATGGCGATCACGCCGAGCGAAGGTTTTGCACTCGACCGGCAGCCGAGCGACGAGGCCGACGTCTTCCGCATCACGCTGAACCCCGGCGCCGTCATCACCTTCGTCGCCGAGCTGTCGACGCCGGAGCTGCCGCAGATCTATCTGTGGGAGCCGAACGCCTACAAGGATACGATCAACGCCTTCACGCTCTATCGCGGCATCGTGCTCGGCATTGCCGGCCTGCTCGCCGTGTTTCTCACCATCCTCTTCGTCGTCAAGGGCACGTCGATGCTACCGGCGACGGCCGCACTCGCCTGGGCGGTGCTCGGCTATATCTGCGTCGACTTCGGCTTTCTCGGCAAGCTGATCAGCGTCGCTTCGGCCGACCAGCGAATATGGCGGGCCTGCGCGGAAGTGGCGCTCGCCTCGAGTTTCGTCATCTTCCTCTTCACCTATTTGAACCTCAACCGCTGGCATGCGCATCTCGGTTACGCCACACTCGCCTGGGTGCTCGGTCTTGCCCTGCTCTTCGGCGTGGCGATCTACGATCCGTCGATTGCCGCCGGCATCGCCAGGCTGTCCTTCGCGCTGACGGCGGCGACAGGCCTGCTTTTGATCATCTATCTCGGCTTCAACCGCTACGACCGCGCCATCCTCCTGGTGCCGGCCTGGGCGCTGACGCTCGTCTGGCTGTTCGGGGCGTGGCTGACCGTCACCGGCCGGCTCGACAACGACATCATCCAGCCGGCACTCGGCGGCGGCCTGGTGTTGATCGTGCTCCTGATCGGCTTCACCGTCATGCAGCACGCCTTTGCCGGCGGCGCCTTCCAGCAGGGGCTGTTTTCCGATCTCGAGCGGCAATCGCTGGCGCTGACCGGCTCCGGCGACATGGTGTGGGACTGGGACGTGGCGCGCGACCGCGTCGTCACCATTCCCGACGTCTCGGTCAAGCTCGGCCTTTCCCCCGGCGCCATGCACGGGGCGGCGCGCAACTGGCTGCCGCGGCTGCATCCCGATGACCGCGACCGCTTCCGCGCCACGCTCGACGTGCTGCTCGAACACCGGCGCGGCCGGCTCAATCACGAATTCCGCATCCGCGCCGAGGACGGGCACTTCCACTGGCTGCTGATCCGCGCCCGGCCGGTGCTCGGCTCCAATGGCGAGATCATCCGCTGCGTCGGCACGATCGTCGACGTCACCGAGCAGAAAAATTCCGTCGAGCGGCTGCTGCACGATGCGCTGCACGACAATCTCACCGGCCTGCCGAACCGGCAGGTCTTCCTCGACCGGCTGCAGGCGGTGCTGGCGCTGGCGCCGGGCGGCGACACGCTGCGCCCGACGGTGATGGTGATCGACATCGACCGCTACAAGCTGGTCAACGATGCGCTCGGCGTTGCGGCCGGCGACAACATCCTCATCGCGCTGACCCGGCGCCTGCGCCGGCTGATGAAGCCGCAGGACACGCTGGCGCGGCTGGCCGGCGATCAGTTCGGCCTCATTCTGGTGTCCGAGCACAATCCGGCCAAGGTCGCCGATTTCGCCGATGCGATCAGCAAGGCGATCATGGTGCCGATCAACTTCTCCAGTCGCGAGATCATCCTGACGGCCTCGATCGGGCTCGCCTCCTGGGTGGACCGGCAGGAGAGCGCCAGCGGCCTGCTCAGCGACGCCGAGCTTGCCATGTACCGGGCAAAACGGGCCGGCGGCAACCGCGTCGAACCGTTCCAGCCGGCCTTCCGCGACTTCGGCACCGACCGGCTGCAGCTCGAAACCGATCTGCGCCGCGCCATCGAACGCAAGGAATTGTCGATGGTCTACCAGCCGATCGCCCGGCTGGAGGATGTCGAGATCGCCGGCTTCGAAGCGCTGATGCGCTGGGAGCATCCGAAGCGCGGCAATATCCCGCCCTCTGAATTCATCCCGATCGCCGAGGCCTCCGATCTCATCGGCCCGCTCGGCATGTTCGCGCTGGAACAGGCGACCAACGATCTGATGAGCTGGCAGACCCAGACCGGCGAATTGCCGATCTTCGTGTCGATCAATCTGTCGAGCGTGCAGCTGCTCAACAACGAGCTCTATGACGACGTGCGTTCGGTTCTCGCCAAGACCCATTGCGCACCCTCGCGGCTCAAGCTGGAACTGACGGAATCCATGGTGATGGAAAATCCGGAACAGGCCCGCCTGGTGCTGCAGAAGCTGAAAGAAGCCGGCATTGGCCTGGCGCTCGACGATTTCGGCACCGGCTATTCGTCGCTTGCCTATCTCACCCGCTTCCCCTTCGACACGATCAAGCTCGACAAGGCACTGGTGCGCGACGGCAGCGACAAGAAGGCGACCGTGCTCCGCTCGGTCATAGCAATGGCGCGCGAGCTGGAGATGAAGGTGGTGGCCGAAGGCATCGAATCCAACGAGGATGCGATCGAGCTCGCCAAGATGGGCTGCAGCTATGGACAGAGCTATCTGTTCGGGCCGCCGATCCCGTCGGAATCGGTGCTGCGGCTGCTGCGCGACCGGTTTCCGCTGACGAAAAGGGCCTGAACGCAGGCGAACCGGGCTTAACCGGTTTTCCCGCCTGCGCGGCGCGCCTCTCACCCATGAATGGTGATTGACCAACGACCGGCGATGTGCGCCTCTTTCCTATCGCATAAGGACAATTCGATGCTCAAATTACTGCTCGCCCTTTCGGTCGGCGCCCTGTTCGTCTCACCGGTTCAGGCGACCGACCTCTATCCCGCCACCAAGGTCTGCGTGCCGGACAAGCCCCATTGCGAGCGCTGGACGGCGGAGTTCAAGCGATCGCTGGCGCTGGCGCAGAAGGGCGATCACGTCGCCCAGCAGACCGTGGCCTTCTGCCTGTATTCCGGCTGCCACGGCGCCGTCGCCATCGACAGGGTCGCCTCCTGCAGCTGGTACCTCGTCATCGCCGATTCGGGTGCGGCGACGGTGCTCGACCGCTCCAATCTCCGAAACAGCTGCCAGCCGATGACGCCGGCGCAGAAGGACGAAGCCCGCGCCTTGTCCGGCGAGCTCGTCCGCAAGCTCTACAATCGCGCGCCTGTAGCAGGCGACCAGATATAAGCTCTCCGGTCATCCAGATCAGGCCGGCGATAAATCTGATTGCCCTCCCGGCGTTCGCCGCTATTCTGCCGGCAACGACAATCGGGAGGACACTGATGATCCTGCACTGCGTGTTTCTGCGGCTGAAGACCGCGCTGACGACCGACGACAAGCAGGCGCTGTTTGCCGCGATCGCCGCCCTCAAACAGGTCATTCCCGGCATCGTCGATATCAAATACGGGCCGAATGTTTCTCCCGAGGGACTGCACGGCGGCTTCGTCGACGGCTTTGCCGTCACCTTCGAAAGCCCCGAAGCGCGCGATGCCTATCTCATCCATCCGGAACATGTGGCAGTCGGCGAGCGCATCGTCTCCTCGACCGACGGAGGCCTCGCCGGCATCCTGGTCTTCGACCTCAATATTTGAGGCGCATTTGGGACGGCTGGGCGATGAAACAGGAAATCCGGCTTTTTGGCGCGATCGCGGTCCGGCCCGCCGTCCTTGCTCTCATCCCCCAGTTCGAGATGGCCACCGGTTTGATTGTTGCGGCCAGGTGGGAGGTCAATCCCACGGTCAAGAAGCAGATCGAGGCCGGCGAGCCTTTCGATCTCGTCATCATCAACCCTGATATGGTTGAGGCGCTGACCGCCTCGGGAAAGGTCAAGGCGGGGAGCCAGACGGCGTTCGGCAGAATCGGGATGGGAGTGGCGGCCAAGGCAGGCAGCCAACCGCTCGACATCGGATCGACAGAAGCATTCAAACAGGCATTGAAGAGCGCGAGATCCATCGCCTATGCCAGTGACGGAACCAGCGGCGGCTATTTTTCCAGCCTGCTGGATCGGCTGGGCATAGCGGATGAGGTAAAGCCCAGGCTCGTGGCCGCGCCGGGAGGACAGACGGCATCGGCCGTCGGCCGTGGCGAGGCCGAGTTGGCCGTCGTCCCCGTGACCTCAATTCTCGCTGCCGCGCCCGACGTCATGCTTGTCGGCCGGTTTCCGGCAGAGCTTCAAAGCTACATCGACTTTGACGTGGGCATCGGCGCCGATTCCAGCGACGCGGAAGCCGCGAGGCAGCTTTCGGAATTTCTGGTATCGGCAGCCGCGGATGAGGTCCTGGCGGCCAAGGGCGTCGAGCGACGCCACAAGCCTGTTTGACAGGGGCGCATGACGCCGAAGCGGATCGGCATCATGCTTTTCACTATCCGATCGGCCGTCAGCTCGATTTCGCCATGGCGGCGGCGAGCTGATCGACATTGTAGCGGAACATTTTCTCGTAGGTCGGCGCCGGTCCCTTGGCGTCGGACAGCGATTCGACATAGAGCTCGCCGCCGGGCTCCGCACCCGTTGCCTTGGCGACCTGCTTGACCAGGCGCGGGTCGTTGGAATTTTCGAAGAAATAGGCCTTCACGTGCTCGCTCCTGATCTGTTCGATCAGCTTGGCGACATCGGCGGCCGAGGCTTCGCTCTCGGTGGAGAGACCGAGCGGTGCGAGGAAGCTCACCTTGTATTCGCGGCCGAAATAGCCGAAGGCGTCGTGGCTCGTCAGCACCTGGCGGCGGTCCTCAGCGATCGTATCGAATTTCGTATGGGCGTAGGCGTTCAGCTCATCCAGCTTCTGGGTATATTTCTCGGCATTGGCCTTGAAGGCGGCAGCGTCGGCGGGATCGGCTGATGACAGCGCCTTTTCGATATTGGCGACCCAGACCTTGACGTTCACAGGGCTGTTCCAGACATGCGGATCGGTGATGGTCTTGCCGTCCTCTTCCATGGTGCGGGTGCTGATGCCTTCGGAAACCGTCACCGGCTTGCCCTTGTAGCCCGAGGCGGTGATCAGCCGGTCCATCCAGCCTTCCAGCCCTTCGCCGCTGACGAAAGTCACTTCGGCCGCCTTCAAATTCTTCGCGTCGGCCGGCGACGGCTCGAATTCATGGGGGTCGCCGTTCGGCCCGACGAGGCTCGTGACATGAACATGGTCGCCGCCGACCTGTTTCACGACATCGGCAAGCACGGTGAAGGACGCCACGACCTTCAGCGTTTCGGCCGAAGCGGGTGCGGCCGACAGCGCCATCAGCGCGGAAAGTGCGGCGGCGGAGAGAAGCAGTCTGCGCGAAATCATCGAAGTCTCCTTGAAATCAGCCCTTCAGATGCGGGCGGGGAAAGAAGCGCCGGGCGATGCCGGAGGGCGCGAAGAGGATTGAGAAGGCGTAGATCAGCGCTGCCGTCATGATGATCGTCGGGCCGGAGGCGAGCTCGAGATGGTAGGAGGCGATCAGGCCGAGATAGCCGGCGGCGGCCGCACTGGCGGTGGCAATCAGCATCATCACGGCCAAGCTGCGCGACCAGAGCTGGGCGATGGCCGCCGGCAGCATCATCAGGCCGACCGCCATCAGCGTGCCGAGCGCCTGGAAGCTGGCGACGAGGTTCAGCACCACGAGCAGCAGGAAGAGGACGTGATAGATCGGTCCGCGCCCGCCGACGGCTCTCAAGAAACCGGGGTCGAAGCATTCGGCCACGAGCGGCCGGTAGATGGCGGCGAGGATGAGAAGCGTCAGCGAGGTGATGGCGCCGATCTGATAAAGCGCCGGTGCGTCGATCGCCAAGATGGTGCCGAAGAGCACGTGCAAGAGATCGATATTCGAGCCGCGCAGCGAGACGATCAGCACGCCCAGCGCCAACGAAGCGAGATAGAAGCTCGCAAAGCTCGCATCCTCGCGCAGCACGGTCATGCGGCTGACGGCGCCGGACAGCAGCGCCACCGACAGGCCGGCGACCAGGCCGCCGAGGCCCATCGCCGTCAACGACAGCGAGCCGGCGACGAGATAACCGATCGCCGCCCCCGGCAGCACCGCATGGCTCATGGCGTCGCCCATCAGGCTCATGCGCCGCAGCATCAGGAAGACGCCGATCGGCCCCGAGCCGAGCCCGAGGCAGAGGCAGGCGATGAGGGCGCGGCGCATGAAACCGAAATCGGCAAAGGGCGCGAGGAAGAGATCGTAGGCCGTCATGCCGCCGGCGCCTCTTGGCGGGCGCAGGCCGCCGCGTCCTCATCCCAGCGCTCGGCCATGGCGCGAGCCTTCATGAGATTGGCGGACGACATGACATCGGCGGTCGGGCCCCAGCCCACAAGCTCGCGGGCGAGCAGCAGGGTTTCGGGAAAATGCGTCCGGACGAGCTCGAAATCATGCAGCACGGCGATGACGGTGCGCCCCTCGCCGTGCCAGCGGGAAACGATGTCGAGCAGATCCCTGGTCGTGCGGGCATCGATGGCCGTAAACGGCTCGTCGAGCAGGATGACCCCGGCATCCTGCAGGAGCAGGCGGGCAAAGAGCACGCGCTGGAACTGACCGGCCGAGAGCGAGCCGACATGGCGCCTGCCGAAACCGTCGAGGCCGACAGCGGCCAGCGCCTCGCCCGCCTTTTCGAGATCGGCGGGTGCCACGCGGCCGAAGGCTCCCCTGCTCTTCCAGGCGCCGAGCATGACGGTGTCGATGACCGAGATCGGGAAACGCCGATCGATCTCGGCCGCCTGCGGGAGATAGCCGAATTCTGCCCGCCTCAGCCGGTGCTCGACCCTGCCCTCGGCCGGACGAAGCTCCCCCATGATCGCCTTCAGCAGCGTCGACTTGCCCGCCCCATTCGGCCCGGCAATCGCCGTCAGGCTGCCCGGCGCAAAGGCGCCGGAGACATGATGGACGGCGGGGTGGCGATCATAGGCGACCGTGAGATCATCGAGACGGATCAACGGCGTCATGGCAGCAGAACCGCCCAGTGAATGGCCAGCCAGAGCGCGGCAATGCCCAGCGAGATGCCGATCACCCGGGATAAGGCCGATTGCCCCATAAGGCTGATGGAGGGGCGATCGGGGTTCGGGTGCATGGCTCATCCTGACAATGTAATAACATTACGGTTATGTTATAACGATTGCGGCGAGATTGAGGCGGAGCCTCTTGACGGGTTTGATATTGCGGGACGGCAAGGTGCGGCCATTTGACAGCCGGACGCTCAGAGCCGAATTTGGTTCATAATGCTGCGGCCGTGCCGCACGCGTGCATTCTGCCATACCGTGCTGTCTTGCTCCGCAAGCCACCCCACCCTCCGTCCTCCGGGCTTGACCCGAGGATCCACTCTGCCCTCGATCGGACTGGGCGTGGATCCCAGGCTCGGAGGCCTGGGATGACGGAGACGGGGGGGTGCGTTTCTGGCAAACTCGCCGTCGGGCGTGTGCTCCACTTAGGATGCCGGTCGGGGTCAGCCTGAGCGCGATGGATCCTCAAGGGAGCGAACGAGGCACATCCGGCGGGCCTGCGTCAACTCTCGAGCGCATCCAGATGGACATTGGAGAGTTGGAGCCAGGGTGGATTGTCGGCATACATTTCGCGGATAACCTGCTTTATCGATTCGATCCGACCGCCGGCTTCGTCACGGCGATAGCTCATGATGATGGGTGAGGTCGCTCTCTCGTCGGCAATCATGCGATAGCAGACATCGTCCGGCCGCTGGCGCTGCGAGGCCGCGGGGATGATGCAGAGGCCGGCGCCCGCAGCGACCATGCCCAGCGCCGTCTGGATTTCGCGAACCTCCTCGACATGTCCGGGATTGACGTTGATCTCGCCAAGCAGGTTCAGCGTCTCGTCCGCAAAGCTTGGCCGGGGCGTCGAGGGATAGATGATCAGGGATTCCCCCTCCAACTCGGAAAGCGCGATAGGCTCCTTGGCGATGGATTTGGCATGGTTCTTCGGAAAGGCGACGACAAGCCGCTCCTCTCGGAGCGTCAGCCGTTCGACTTCCCTGTCGTTGAAACGCACCCTGCCGAAACCCAGATCGATGCGTCGCTCCTTGAGCGCAGTCACCTGTTCCGTAGACATCATTTCCCGGATCTCGATATCGAGGTCGGGCCAGCGCTGCCGCATGCGCCTGACGAGGTCCGGCATGCCTCCATAGAGGGTGGAGCCGACGCAGCCGATGACGAACCGTTCGCGCTGATCCTTTCCTATTCTCCGGGTCTGATCACGGATATGCTCGAGCCGGGCGATGATCTGCGAGGTCTGGTCGAAGAAGAACCGTCCCGCCTCCGTCAAGCTCAGCGGCCGCTTGGACCTGTCGATCAGGCTTACGCCGAGCTCCTCCTCCAGCTGTTGGATCTGCCGGCTGAGCGGCGGCTGGGCGATGTGGAGAATTTCCGCGGCGCGCGAGAAATTGCGCTCGGTGGCAACCGCCACGAAATAGCGGAGTTGGCGCAGCTCCATTCCTATTATACCTCCCAGGTATAGAGTTCGACCTATATAGTCTTGGACCTTACCCTAAACGAGGGCTAGCCTTCCTGCAAATAAAGGGAGGAAGTGCAGTGCGCGCGGAAATTCGGATCGTTTCCATCGAGGCTACTATACTCGATCTGCCGACCATCCGGCCGCACACGCTCTCGATGGTCACCATGAGCCGCCAGAGCATGACGATCGTGCGTGTTCGCTGCTCCGATGGAATCGATGGCCTCGGTGAAGGCACGACCATCGGCGGTCTCGCCTACGGGCCGGAGAGCCCGGAAGGCATGAAGCTCACCATCGACGAATATATCGCGCCGCTGCTTCTCGGCCGCGACCCGACGCGCGTACAGGCGACGATGGATCTCGTTCGGAAGGCGGTAAAGGGCAATCACTTTGCCAAATGCGCCGTTGAATCCGCGTTGCTGGATTGCCAGGCCCGCCGCCTCGGCGTGTCGATGTCGGAGCTGCTCGGCGGCCGGCGTCGCGAGAAACTGCCGGTTGCCTGGACACTCGCGTCCGGCGATACCGCAAAGGATATCGAAGAGGCGCAGGCGCTGCTCGACCGGCGCCGCCACAAGGACTTCAAGCTGAAGATCGGCGTCAAGTCGATCAAGGAGGATATCCGCCACGTGGCGGCCATCCGCAAGGCGCTGCCGGACATGGCCTCGGTTCGTGTGGACGTGAACATGGCCTGGCGGGAACGCGAGGCGCGCAATGCGATTGCGGCACTCACCGATGCGGGCTGCGTCTTGGTGGAGCAGCCGGTGTGCGGTGTGGCGCCGCTTGCCCGGCTGACGCGCGGGTCGCCGATCGCCATGATGGCCGATGAAGTGCTCGTCGGTCCCGAAAGCGCGCTCGAAGCGGTGACGGCGCACGCAGCTGACGTGTTCTCGATCAAGATCGAGCAGGCAGGCGGCCTGTTCGCCGCCGCCAAGGTCGTCGCCATCGCCGAGACGGCCGGCATCGGCATCTATGGCGGCACCATGCTCGAAGGGCCGATCGGCACGATCGCTGCTGCGCAGTTGATGGCCGGCGTGAAGGATCTGCAATGGGGCACGGAGTTTTTCGGCCCGCTGCTGCTGACCGAAGAGATCCTCGCCACGCCTTTGGATTACAGCGATTTCGAACTGACCATTCCCAGCGGACCGGGACTGGGGATCGAACTGGACGAGGATCGCATGGCGTTCTTTGTTCGGGGCAGAGTACGCAAGACGATCAGCATTGCCGGATAAGGGAGGCGATGATGCTTTTCCATGTAAGGATGGATGTGAAGATTCCCCATGATCTACCCTCGGCGGAGGCGGCGGAGATCATCGCGCGGGAAAAGGCCTATTCGCATGAGCTGCAGCGCAGCCGCAAATGGCGGCATATCTGGCGCATTGCCGGTGAATACGCGAACTACAGCATCTTCGACGTGAAGGACAATACGGAGCTGCACGAGATCCTGTCGGGGCTGCCGTTGTTTAAGTTCATGGACATCGAAGTGACGCCGCTGCTGCGGCATCCCTCGGCGATCCGCGAGGACGACACCTAGCGCCATGTTCGGCGCGGGACGGAAGCCGCATCGACTTTCTGAGCAATCCAAGAGGAGGAAAAAATGAGCGTGAAGATTTTCGGCAGGCCCGACATTCAGGACTTTCTGAGTGTCCTCAGCGGCCTCGACAAGGACAGCGGCAATCCGCGCGTCAAACTGATCGTCCATCGGATCATGTCCGACCTGTTCAAGGCGATCGACGATCTCGATATCACCCCCGACGAATATTGGAGCGGCATTGCCTGGCTCAATGAGATCGGCGCCGCCGGCCAGGCCGGCCTGATCTCGCCCGGTCTCGGTCTCGATCATTTCCTAGACGAACGCCTCGATGCGATCGATGAGGCGCTGGGCATCGAAAATCCGACGCCGCGCACGATCGAGGGTCCGCTCTATGTGGCCGGCGCACCGGTCTGTCACGGCTTTGCCCGTCTCGATGACGGCACCGACGCCAATGGTCACACACTGATCATGCACGGCACCGTCTATGGTTCTGACGGCAAGCCGCAGCCGGGTGCGACTGTCGAAGTCTGGCATTGCGACACCCGCGGGTTCTATTCGCATTTCGACCCGACCGGCAAGCAGGCGCCGTTCAACATGCGCCGCACGATCGTGACTGACGAACAGGGCTGTTACAAATTCCAGAGCATCGTGCCGCACGGCTATGGCGTGCCGCCGGGCAGCCCGACGGAACAGCTGCTTTCCGCCCTCGGGCGCCACGGCCAGCGGCCGGCGCATATCCATCTCTTCATCAGCGCCGACGGCCATCGCAAGCTGACGACCCAGATCAACATCGAAGGCGATCCGCTGGTCAACGACGATTTTGCCTATGCGACGCGAGACGGCCTGGTTCCGGCCCTGATCGAGCGCAGCGACGAGGCCAGCATCAAGGCCAATGGTTTGAGCGGCCCGTTCGCCGAGATCACGTTCGACATCCATCTGACCGCACTGGTGGACGGCATCGACAACCAGATCAACGAACAGCGCAAACGCGCCGCCGCGTAAACGGCAAGGAGGGCGGCTGAATAGCCGCCAGCCCGCATATCATCGTCATCATCGACACTGTTGCAAAGGTTGCGCCGGTTATTGCGCACTTTGCGGGAGAAAAACCATGTCTGCGATCATCGACAAAGCAAGAGACCTCGATCATCTGCTTGCCACTGCCGTGCAGGACGACAAGGAGGCCGGCCTGTTCCGTTGCCGCCGGGACATCTTCACCGACGAAGACCTCTTCGAGCTGGAGATAAAACATATCTTCGAAGGCAATTGGGTTTATCTGGCCCATGAGAGTCAGATTCCGGAAAACAACGATTATTACACGACCTATATCGGCCGTCAGCCGGTCGTCATCACTCGCGACAAAAACGGCGAGCTGCACGCGGTCATCAACGCCTGCGCCCACCGCGGCGCGATGCTGTGCCGCCGCAAGCACGGCAACAAGGGCAGCTTCACCTGCCCCTTCCACGGCTGGACCTTTTCCAACACCGGCAAGCTGCTCAAGGTCAAGGACGAGAAGACCACCCAGTATCCGCCTCAGTTCGCGCAGAACGGTTCGCACGACCTGAAGCGCGTTCCCCGGTTCGAGAATTATCGGGGCTTTCTGTTCGGCAGCCTGAATGATGAGGTCGCGACGCTCGCGGACTATCTCGGCGAGACGAAGGTCATCATCGACCAGATCGTCGACCAGGCGCCGGACGGGCTTGAAGTGCTGCGGGGCAATTCGTCCTACATCTACGACGGAAACTGGAAGCTGCAGATGGAAAACGGCTGCGACGGCTATCACGTCAGTTCCGTGCACTGGAACTACGCCGCAACAATGGGGCGGCGCAAGGAAGAGGGCACGAAGGCGGTCGACGCCAACAGCTGGAGCAAATCGATTGCCGGCGTCTATGGTTTCGAGAACGGCCACATCCTGCTGTGGACCAACACGATGAACCCCGAAGTGCGTCCTATCTACGATCAGAAAGACGAGATCGCAGCCCGCGTCGGCGCCGAGAAGGCAAACTTCATCGTCAACCAGACCCGCAACCTCTGCCTCTACCCGAATGTGTTCCTGATGGACCAGTTCAGCACGCAGATCCGTGTGACCCGCCCGATCAGCGTCGACAAGACCGAAATCAATATCTTCTGCTTCGCGCCGAAGGGCGAAAGCGAGGCTGATCGCCGGCTCCGCATCCGCCAATACGAGGATTTCTTCAACGTGTCCGGCATGGGCACGGCCGACGACCTGGAAGAATTCCGCGCCTGCCAGTCCGGATATGCAGGCACCGCAGCGCTCTGGAACGACCTGTCGCGGGGCGCGCCGCTCTGGATCGACGGTCCTGACGAAAACGCGAAGCAGATGGGCATCGCACCGCTGCTGTCGGGCGAGCGCAGCGAGGACGAGGGCCTGTTCGTTCGCCAGCACGAATACTGGGCCAGGGTGATGCGCCAGGCACTGTCCGCCGAAAAGAACGGAGTTGTCCCATGAGCATTTCCCATGACGCCATCTGCGCGTTCCTTTATCGGGAAGCGCGTCTCCTGGACGATCGCGAGTGGGACGAATGGCTGACCTGCTATGCACCCGACGTGACCTACTGGATGCCGGCCTGGGATGACGACGATCGGATTACCGAAGACCCTCAGTCGCAGATTTCGCTGATCTACTACCCGAACCGCGACGGCCTGGAAGACCGCGTGTTTCGGATCAAGACCGAGCGGTCTGGCGCGTCGACCCCCGAGCCTCGAACCAGCCACAACGTGACCAATGTCGAGGTACTGGCGGATCGGAGCGGGGAAGTGGACGTGCGCTACAACTTCCACACGCTGAACCACCGCTACAAGGTCACCGACCAGTTCTTCGGCACAATGTTCGTCACTCTGCGCAAGCACGGTGACAACCTTCTGATCGCAAAGAAGAAAATCGTGCTGAAGAACGATTACATCCGCCAGGTCATCGACGTCTACCACATCTGAAGGCCGGCGCGCGCAGCCGAGACTTTGAGGAGCAGTCATGTGCTACAAGATCGCATTGAATTTTGAAGACGGCGTAACCCGTTTCATCGGGTGCAAGAGCGGCGAGAAGGTTCTCGACGCGGCCTATCGCGCCAAGATCAACCTGCCGATGGACTGTTCCGACGGCGTCTGCGGCACCTGCAAGTGTCGCGCCGAGAGCGGCTCCTACGATCTCGGCGATGATTTTATCGATGACGCGCTTACCGCCGACGAGGCAGAGGCCGGGCTGGTGCTGACCTGCCAGATGAGGCCCTCATCCGACTGCGTCATAGCCGTGCCGACGACATCGACCGCCTGCAAGACGGGGCAACAGAAATTCACCGCCACGGTGGCGACTGTCGTGCCGCACAAGGATGCAGCGATCGTATTGGAACTGGATGTGGACGCAGAGGCCGCTCCCTCCTTCCTGCCCGGCCAGTATGTCAACATCGACGTGCCGGGCAGCGGCCGGAGCCGTTCCTATTCGTTCAGCACAGCGCCGGGCGAACAACGCATCGGCTTCCTGATCAAGAAAATCCCGGGTGGATTGATGAGCAGCTGGCTTGCCAAGGCCCAGCCCGGTGACAGGCTCAATCTGACCGGCCCCCTGGGCAGCTTTTATCTGCGCAGCGTCGAGCGGCCGCTTCTGTTTTTGGCCGGAGGCACCGGTCTTGCGCCGTTCCTCTCGATGCTCGAGGTTCTTGCCCGCGCAGGATCGGAACAGGAAATCCATCTGATCTACGGCGTGACGCGCGATCTCGATCTGGTTCTCGTCGACGAGATCGAGGCCTATGCCGCGCGCCTGCCCAACTTCAGCTTCACCACGGTGGTGGCCGAGGAGGCCTCGAGCCATCCGCGTAAGGGATGGGTTACGCAACATATGCCGGCCAAGCTGCTTCATGACGGCGATGTCGACGTCTATCTCTGCGGTCCCCCGCCGATGGTCGATGCGGTGCGCAAGCATTTCGACGACAACGGCGTGAAGCCCAACAGCTTCCAATACGAAAAATTCACGCCCAATGCGGCGGCGAAGGAGGCAGCATGAGCGCGCCGCGCGTCACCGGTCGGTTTGACGGCAAGGTGCTGGTCGTTACCGGCGCCGCGCAGGGCATCGGCCGTGCCGTGGCCGTCCGTGCCGCGAAAGAGGGCGGCAAGGTGCTGTTCGTCGACCGCGCCGATTTCGTGGCGGAGATCGCAGCCGAAGCCGGCACCGCCGAAACTGCCGCCTTCAATGCCGATCTGGAGACCTATGACGGCGCGGTTTCCGCGATGCGCTTCGCCGAGCAACGCTTCGGCGGCATCGATATCCTGATCAACAATGTCGGCGGCGCCATCCGCATGCGCCCCTTCGCGGAATTCGAAGCGCAGCAGATCGACGCGGAGATCCGCCGCTCGCTGATGCCGACGCTCTATTGCTGCCATGCCGTCCTGCCGCATCTCTTCGCGCGGGGCGGCGGCACCATCGTCAACATATCCTCGAATGCAACGCGCGGCATCCATCGCGTGCCTTATTCGGCGGCCAAGGGCGGCGTGAACGCCATCACCCAGTCGCTTGCCATGGAACTGGCTGAGCGCAACATCCGCGTCGTCGCCACCGCACCGGGCGGCACGGAAGCGCCGGCGCGTCGGATTCCGCGCAATGGCGCGGGCGATACGAATGCGGAGAAGGCCTGGATGGCCGAAGTCGTCGGCCAGGTGAAGCAATCCAGTCTCATGAAGCGGTACGGGACCATCGAGGAACAGGTAGCGCCGATCCTGTTCCTCGCCTCGGACGAAGCGTCCTACATCACCGGCAGCGTGCTGCCCGTGGCTGGGGGCGATACCGGCTGACATCTCAACACTGACTGCGTTAAAACTCAGGGAGGAGCCATGATGCGCACGATCGATGTGAATGAAGCGATAGACAACAATCCATTCGGAAGATTTCAGTGGTCGGTGGTGGCGCTCTGCGCGCTGCTGCTGATCGTCGACGGTTATGACGTCTTCGTCGCCGGCACCGTGCTGCCGACGCTGATTGCGGAATGGGGCCTGACCAAACCGCAGGCCGGCGCGCTGCAGGCCTGGGCGCTGTTCGGGATGATGTTCGGCGCCCTCGCTTTCGGCTCCCTGGCCGACAGGATCGGACGCAAGAAGGGCATTGCGATCAGCTTCGTGCTTTTCACCCTTTCCACCCTTCTGACCGGTTTTGCCAGTTCACCCGACCAGTTCAAAATCTTTCGCTTCGTCGCCGGTCTCGGCTGCGGCGGATTGATGCCCAATGCGGTGGCGCTGATGAACGAATATGCTCCTAAGCGGCTCCGCAGCACCATCGTCGCGCTGATGTTCTCCGGTTATTCCGTCGGCGGCATGGTTGCCGCAGGGCTCGGCATCGGCATGATCCCGCAATATGGCTGGCAGCCGATGTTCTTCGTCGCCGCCCTGCCGTTGCTGATGCTGCCGCTGGTGCTCTGGAAGCTGCCCGAATCCCTTGGCTTTCTGATCCGCCAGGGCCAGCAGGAGAAAGCCAGACGGATCTATGCGAAGATCGATCCGTTGGCGCGCCTCGGCAAAGACGACATGCTGGTCTTCACCGAAACCAAGGGCGCGTCCGCATCGGTCGCCGAACTGTTCCGCCACCAGCGCACGTTGCGCACGCTCATGCTCTGGGTGGCGTTCTTCTGCTGCCTGCTGCTTGTCTATCTGCTGTCGTCCTGGCTGCCGAAAGTGCTGCAGGAAGCCGGCTATGCCGAAAGAGCGAGCCTTGTCAGCCTCTTCTCACTCAACTTCGGCGGCATGGTCGGCGCCATCGCCGGCGGTTGGCTGGGCGACCGGTTCGGCCTTCCGAAGGTCGTCGTCGGCTTCTTCGTGGCGGCGGCCCTGTCGATCGCGCTGATTGGTTTCAATCTGCCTGCCGGGCTGCTGTTCCTGGCGATCTTCATCGCCGGCGCCACCACCATCGGCACGCAGATCCTGCTTTATGCGAGCGTCGCGCAGCTCTATAACCTCTCCGTCCGTTCGACGGGGCTGGGCTGGGCGTCCGGCGTGGGTCGTATCGGTGCCATCGTCGGCCCGACCCTCGGTGGCGTGCTTCTGGCACAACAGCTGCCGCTGCAGCAGAACTTCCTGATCTTCGCGATTCCCGCGGCGGTCTCGGCGCTCGCCATGCTGGTCTTCGCGATCAGCAACGCCCGCCGCGCCGGCGCCATCGTGCTGGCTGCCGCATAAGAGTGCGGAACGCATGCTTCCGCCGACGGCCATCCCGATGTGGCCGCCGGCGCCTTCGCGTCGCAACTGCGCCGACGCCTGGATAGGAGGTTCGGCCGGATCGTCGGGAAATTACCTCCAGACACTTCTAAAAACCGAAAGTCGTCAAGCCATGCCCTATCTCGATCTCGCCAGCCACCGCCTGCACTATCGCATCGACGGTGACAGGAGTGCGGCAGGCAAGCCGTGGCTCATGTTCTGCAATTCGCTCGGAACCGATCTGCACATGTGGGATGCACAGGCAGCCGCATTGTCACAGCACCACCGCGTGCTGCGTTATGACCGCCGCGGCCACGGTCACTCGTCGGCGCCGCCGCCGCCTTATGCGCTGTCAGACCTCGGCAAGGATGTCCTCGCGCTGCTCGATGCGCTGGAGATAGAGCAAACGCATTTCTGCGGCCTGTCCATCGGCGGCCTGACCGGGCAATGGCTGGGCATTCATGCCGGACAACGTCTGGGCAAGATCGTTGTGTGTGCGACGTCCGCCAGGATCGGCACCGCCGAAAGCTGGGTCGCGCGTATGGAGGCCGTGCGGGAAAACGGCCTTGGCGGGCTTACCGCGGCCACGGCAGAACGCTGGTTCACGCCGGCGTTCAACGCCGACCAACCTGGCATCGTGCGCGACATTCTCGATCGTTTCACCGCGACAACGGTCCAGGGCTATATCGGCGGTTGCGCGGCTCTGGCAACCACGGATTTGCGGGAAGAAATCACGCGGATCACCAACCCCCTGCTTGCCGTCTCAGGAAAAGAAGATCCGGTATGTCCGCCGTCCGATTTGGAGAGCATCGCCGTTCGTGTGCGGCAGGGTCGTCATCTGTCATTGCCGGGGCGTCATATCGTCAATGTCGAGTCGGCATCGGCGTTCAATGCTGCGCTGAGCGAGTTTCTCGACGATTGACAACTCGGAAAGGCGGCCGACCGGCCGCCCCTTTTACTGTCAGCAATGAAAACTCAAAGCAGTTCCAGCATCGCGGCAGCACCCGAGACGGTGGCCTGGCCGGGGCTTTCCTCGACGTTGAGGGCCTTCACGACGCCATCTTCGACCAGCATCGAATAGCGCTTGGAGCGCAGGCCGAGGCCGCCGGCGGAGAGGTCGGCTTCGAGGCCGACGGCCTTGGTGAAGCCGGCGTCCCAATCGGCGAGGAAGTGGATCTTGCCGAAGCCGCCGGAGGATTGCGCCCAGGCGCCCATCACGTGCCAGTCGTTGACGGCCAGAACGGCGATGTCGTCGACGCCCTTGGCGAGGATGGTGTCGCGGTTTTCGAGGTAACCCGGCAGGTGGTTCAGCGAGCAGGTGGGCGTAAAGGCGCCCGGCACGGCAAACAGCACGACGCGCTTACCGGCAAAGAGCTGATCGGTGGTGATTTCGACCGGGCCGTCGGCGGTCTTTTGCTTGAAGGTGGCGGCCGGAAGCTTGTCGCCAATCGCGATGGTCATGGGTTTTCTCCTCGGGGTTCGGGCTTCTTGGGGTTCGGGCTGGCGGCGGGCGCCGCCGGGGATGGGGCGACTATAAGTGCCGGTCAGTCAAAGGCAAGCGTGGTCTCCATCGCCTTGTCGCCATCGATGACAAGCACGCTCCAGCGCTTGCCGGATAGGTCATAATCCTTCGGCAGCTTGCCGATTGCAATGTCGGTCTTGAAGGCTGCGCCATCGCGTTTGCCGCCGACCTGCTTGGTGAAAGCATAGCCGCTCGGGCCGGTGACGATGATATCGGGCGCGCCGCCGCTTCCCCCGCCGGGCAGGGTGAGCGTCAGCGACAGCGCCGTCCTGTCGGACGTCATGGCGTACGCCGCGACCTTGAAATCGGCCGAAGGCGGCTTCGGCAAGGCGGCATCGGCGGCCGCGAGGATCCCCTTTTCCTCCGGCTGCGACTGCTTGGCCGGGCCGAGCTTCACCGCCAAATTCGCCTGGAAGGGGATGCAGATGTCCTTGCAGATGCCGATGAAGGCCGTCGCGTCGATCGCGACCGGGCCGTTGCCTGATGCCGTCAGCGACAATGGCAGCGTCACCGGTGCGTCATAGGCGATATCCTCGATCCCGCCCTTGAAAAAATGCTTGGGGACGGGATAGCCGATGGCATCGAGCGCCACGCCGCTTTCCGGGGCGATGGTGACGTGAGGCGGGATGCCGCTGTTGCCGGGCTCGCGCCAATAGGTGATCCAGCCGGGTTTCGGCTGGATCTGCAGGCCGGCGCGGATTTTGCCGCCGGCATCGGGCGCCAGCGCCACGAGGCGCATGCGGCCGCCCTCGGCCTCGGCCCAGGCGCTCATTTCCGCCTGCGCGGAACAAAACGGGGCGAGCGCTGCGGCGAGCGAAATGGCCGCCATGAAAAGCCGGCGCGGTGCCAAAGAAATAATCATCATGGAACAAAGGTTTACCGAAAGTCCCGTTTGGCCGCCAGAAGCGGACGGCCACATAATCTTCATTTTCAGTTGATTGATTGGTGACATTGGCCCATCCTTCTCTTGTCGGGGCCTTGGTGCGGTCTGGCAGCAGGAGGAACGATGTCCTTATCGACGCTGAAGAACAGACGGGAACGTGGCTTCTTCGATGGCCAATTCCTCATCGCCATGCCCGGCATGGAGGACCGCAATTTTGCGCGCACCGTGATTTACATCTGCGCGCATTCGGATGCCGGCGCCATGGGCTTCGTCATCAACCGGCCGCAGAGCCTGACCTTCACCGATGTGCTGCTGCATCTCGACATGATCAAGCAGGAAGAGCCGATCGTGCTGCCGCAGCGCGCCCGCGACTTCCCGATCCAGACCGGCGGCCCGGTGGAAAGCGGCCGCGGCTTCGTGCTGCATTCGGACGATTATTCCAGCGACTCCTCGATCCCGGTCAGCGACGATATCTGCCTGACGGCGACGCTCGACATCGTGCGCGCCATCTCCAAGGGCGTCGGGCCGAAGCGGGCGACGATGCTGCTCGGTTATTCCTCCTGGGGCGCCGGCCAGCTCGAAACCGAGGTCGCCAACAATGGCTGGCTCACCTGCCCGGCCAATGAAGAACTGATCTTCGACCGCAGCCTCGAGGACAAATACGAGCGGGCGCTCGCCGGCATGGGCGTGACCGCCGCCATGCTTTCGGCCGAGGCCGGACACGCCTAACATCTCGCGGCGGCGGGCTTGACGCGCGCTGGAACGAATAGCCGCAAGTGACGTTTCCTTCCGGCGCGGACGAGAGGTCCGACGCCGACCAAGGAGACATGACCTATGGGTAGCACCAGCGACAAGATTTCAGGCAAGGCCAACGAAATTGCCGGCAAGACGAAGCAGGCCGTCGGCAAGGCCACCGGCAATCGCGACATGCAGGCCAAGGGCGCCGTCCAGGAAGCCAAAGGCAAGGGACAGGTCGCAACCGGCAAGGTCAAGGACAAGCTCAAGGGCGCCGTCGACCGGCTCTGAACCACAAGCGCATCCTTGATGAACCATGCCTGCTGCGCTTCGCGCGGCGGGCATTTTTAATCCGCCGCCGCTTTGCTGAGATCAATACGATGAAGCTTTTTGCCTGCGACAATTGCGATCAGGTCGTCCATTTCGACAACCGCCACTGCGTGCGCTGCAATCATCGCCTCGGTTTCCTGCCCGGTGATCTCGCCATGCATGCGCTGGAGCCGCGCGACGAGATGGTCTGGCAGCTCGTTGCCGATCCCGAGCGGCAGGTGCGCTTCTGCGCCAATGCCGGCCTCGACATCTGCAACTGGCTGGTGGAGGGCGACGGCGACAGCGAGTTCTGCGCCGCCTGCCGCCACAACCGGCTGGTGCCGAACACCGATACCGAGGACGGCATCGGTCGCTGGCGGCGCATCGGCCAGGCGCAGCGCCATCTGTTCTATTCGCTGTTGCGCTGGAAGCTGCCGCATCCCGACCGGGCGCAAGATCCGCAAGGCGGGCTGGTCTTCGATTTCCTCGAGGATTCGCTGCAGGATAACGGCTATGTCGTGCCTGCTATGACCGGCCACGAGGAAGGCCTCATCACCATCCGCGCGGCGGAAGCCGACGATGCGACGCGCGAACAGGCGCGCAGCTCGATGAACGAGCCCTATCGCACGCTGCTTGGCCATTTCCGCCACGAGGCCGGCCATTTCATCTGGAACAAACTGGTGCGCGACCGCGACGGCCTTTCGGACTTCCGCGCTGTCTTCGGCGACGAACGGCAGGATTATGCGGCCGCCCTGCAAAATCACTATGCTGGCGGCGCGCCTCTGGGATGGCAAAACAATTTCATCAGCGCCTATGCGGCCTCCCACCCCTGGGAGGATTTCGCCGAATGCTTCGCCCATTACCTCCATATCGTCGACACGCTGGAGACGGCGCGCGCCTTCGGCATCGCCATCGATCCGCGCGGCCACGAAGAAATATCAGGCGAGGTGGATTTCATCCCTTACAGGGCAAAAAGCGCCGAGCAGCTGGTCAGCGCCTGGGTGCCCCTCAGCCTGGCGATCAACGCCATCCAGCGCAGCATGGGCCAACCAGACTCCTACCCCTTCGTGCTGTCTTCACCTGTCGTGGCCAAGCTCGAATATCTGCACCGGCTGATCCAGGGGGCGGCGGTGGCGAGGCAGTAGGTGGAGTGAGAGCGTACTTTTTTGATAAGCATCATTTCATGCCGTGGGCCCATATGGGCTACCAAGGTCGCTGCTTGCTCCCTCGTCTCCCCCGCGGGGAGAAGGTGGCCCGAAGGGTCGGATGAGGCGGCCACACGGCACGCCATTCCTTGCCCTTCGCCTACGCTCAGCGCATTCGCGGCTCCGCCGCGCACCCCCTCATCTGCCTGCCGGCATCGACCGGGGCGAGCCACGGGTCTCGCCCGTCCTTCGGACCCCCGCTGGGGAGAAGGGGAATCGTGGCATCGCCACGTCCATCTTTGACCCGTCACAAGCCCGAGGGAGCGGGGGAGGATACAATCCTGCCCACTATCTGCCTCTTTAAAACGAAACCGCCTTGCCCTTCTTGAACGGCTCCATACCCCGGCGCGCCAGTTCATCCGCACGTTCGTTTTCCGGGTGGCCGGCGTGGCCCTTGACCCAGTGCAGCGTCACCTTGTGGCGGTTGCGGGCTTCCTCCAGCGCCTGCCAGAGTTCGGCGTTCTTCACCGGCTTCTTGTCCGATGTCTTCCAGCCGTTTTTCTTCCAGCCGAAAATCCATTTGGAGATGCCGTCCTTGACGTAGGCGCTGTCGGTATAGAGATCGACCTCGCAAGGGGTCTTCAGCGCCTGCAGGGCGGAGATCGCCGCCAGCAGTTCCATGCGGTTGTTGGTCGTGTCCGCCTCGCCGCCGCAAAGCTCCTTTTCGACGTCGCCATAACGCAGCACGGCGCCCCAGCCGCCGGGGCCGGGATTGCCGGAGCATGCGCCGTCGGTGAAGATATCGACGTGTTTCATAGGCTCAATCCGTATTCGGCGGCCGAGCCTATCTGGCGGTGGAAGCGCAGCTTGCGCAGATATTCGAGCGGGTCCTTCTTGGTGACCATGGCGCCCTCGGGCGTCGTCAGCCAATCATAGAGCCGCGTCAGGAAGAAGCGCAGCGCCGATCCGCGCGACAGCACCGGCAAAGCCGCGATCTCTTCGCCGCTCAAGGGGCGCACGCTCTGGTAACCCTCGAGCATCGCCGTCCCCTTGGTGATGTTGTAGGCGCCGTCTTTTTCGAAGCACCAGGCATTCAGGCAGATCGAAACGTCATAGGCGAGCAGGTCGTTGCAGGCGAAATAGAAATCGATCAGGCCGGAGAGCTGATCACCGAGGAAGAAGACGTTGTCGGGGAAAAGATCGGCATGGATGACGCCGGCCGGCAGACCCTTCGGCCAGGCGGCGGCGAGGAAATCGAGTTCGCTGCGGATCTCATCCTGCAGGCCGGGCTCGACCTCGTCGGCGCGCGCCTCGGATTTTTCCCAGAGCGTCCGCCAGCCATCGAGCGACAGTGCGTTCGGGCGCTTCAGCTCGAAACCGGCACCCGCCACATGCATTTGGGCGAGCGCCCGGCCGACCTCGCGGCAGTGTTTCGCCTCCGGCTTTCGCAGCCACATGCCTTCGAGGAAGGAAATCAGCGCCGCCGGGCGGCCGGAGAGCGAGCCGAGCAGCGCGCCGTCGCGGCGCGGCAGCGGCAGCGGGCAGGAGAGGCCGCGGGCGGCAAGATGCTGCATCAGGCCGAGGAAGAACGGCAGGTCGCTCTTTTCCACGCGCTTCTCATAGAGCGTCAGGATCAGCGGTTCCTTGGAGGTGTGCAGCAGGAAATTCGAATTTTCCACACCTTCGGCGATGCCCTTGTAGGAGAGCAGGCTTCCCGCGTCATATTCGGTCAGGAACCATTTCAGATCGTCTTCGGCGATATCGGTATAGACTGCCAAGTGAGGTCTCGTCTTTGCTTATGGATGATGGATGGCCGGGGCCGCGATGACGGCCTAGAGCATGATGCCGAAAAGTGTCAGCGGTTTTCGGACGACATCATGCTCTAACTCTTTAATTTAGAACAGGATTCAGATTTTAGGCCGACCGGGCCTAAAATCATCCTGTTCTAGCCGTTGACGAAGGCCATGTCGGCCGCCGTCAGCTCGATGCTGCGCAATTCGCGGTTGACCAGAAAATTCTCGGTTTCCTGTACCGTTTCGGCCAGTTCGACGCGGGCGTCGAAGCGGGCGCGGAACGCCTCGATGATCTCGTTGACGATGACCTCGGGGGCGGAGGCGCCGGCGGAAAGGCCGAGCGTCGAGATCGCGCCGATCTCGTCCCAGTCGAGTTCGGCGGCGCGCTGCACGAGAATCGATTTCTTCGCCCCCGCCCGCAGCGCCACTTCGACCAAGCGCTTGGAATTGGAGGAATTCGGCGCGCCGACGATGATGAAGAGATCGCAGCCGGGGGCCGCCTGCTTCACCACTTCCTGGCGGTTGGTCGTCGCATAGCAGATCGAATCGGCGGCCGGCGCGGTCAGGTTGGGAAAACGCTCGTGCAGGCGGGCGATGACGCCGGCGGTGTCGTCGACCGAGAGCGTCGTCTGGGTGACGTAGCCGAGGTTGTCCGGGTCGGCGGGCGCATAGGCGTCGGCATCCTCGATCGTCTCGATCAGCGAGACCGATCCCTCCGGCAGCTGGCCCATGGTGCCGATCACCTCGGGGTGGCCGGCATGACCGATCAGGACGACGTGGCGGCCGAGGCGATTGTGGCGCATTGCCTGCTTATGGACCTTGGAAACCAGCGGACAGGTGGCGTCGAGATAGAAGAGATTGCGGTTTACCGCATCCTCCGGTACGGATTTCGGCACGCCATGGGCGGAGAAGACGACCGGCTGGGCGCGATGCTCGGCCGGGATCTCGTCCAGCTCTTCGACGAAGACGGCGCCCTTGGCCTCCAGCCCCTCGACGACATAACGATTGTGGACGATCTCGTGGCGCACATAGACCGGGGCGCCATAGGATTTCAGCGCCAGCACGACGATCTGGATGGCGCGGTCGACGCCGGCGCAGAAGCCGCGCGGCCCGCAGAGCCTGATCGTCAAGGGAGGTTTCGCCGCAATATTCATGTCTGTTCCGTTATGCATTCCTCATTCCTGTGCCCGTCACAGGAATCCAGCCACGGCGCGTCGGCGCCGTGAATGACCGTCGACATCCAAGTCCATCTTCCGCGCCCAATGACTTGGGCGCACTGGATTCCTGTGACGAGCACAGGAATGAGGGAGAACTTGGCAACGTCCAGCTTCAACAGCGACGTCCCGCGTGCGGGGCAACCGACCTCTAGCCCAATATGGCCGAGAATTGAAGCGATACTATTGCCGAGGCGCCTTGCCGGGTTTGCGGAACCAGGAGATCGCCACGACGACGACGAGCACGGCGGCCAGGCCGTACCAGGTCAGGGCATATTGCAGATGGTCGTTCGGCAGGTCGACCTGGGTGACGCCGCCGATCGGCAGGCCGGCCGGATTGGGTGTGGAATCGGCATCGACGAAGAAGGGAAGGACGCGCGCCTTGTCCAGCCCGACGCTCTCGGCCATGACGTCGAGGTCCTTCCAGTAGAAGATGTTCTTGGCGACGTCATTGTCCGGCACCAGCGACGAGGGCTTGCCGGGAAGTTTTGCCCGCGCCAGGCCGGTGACGGCCTGCTGATCCGTCAGCTGGCCCTGCATGCGCATTTCCGGCTCCTTGTTCTCATAGGGAACGAAGCCGCGATTGACGAAGAGCACGCGCCCGTCGGCAAGCTCGAGCGGGGTGTAGACGTAAAAGCCGGTCTGGCCGCGCCAGGTGGCGAAGAAATGCCTCTCCTTGTTGTTGATGTAGCGGCCGGCGGCGGTGACCTTGCGGTATTCGATATCGCCGCCGGATGCCGCCATCGCCTCGATGTCGGCCAGCGGCACCGGGGCGGCAGCCTGGCGCGTGGCGATATCGGCGAGCAGGCCCTCTTTCCAGTGGAGGCGCTCGACCTGCCAGGTGCCGAGCGAAATGAGGATGGCAAGCGCAATCAGCACCAGCATGCCTGTTATGACAGGCAGCCGGCGGCGCGCCATTACATGCTCTACTTCAGTCACTCAGGCGTCCCTCGCGGGCATTGTGGCGGTATTGCATGGCGATCAGGATGCCCTTGAACCAGCGCAGCGTCAGCAGCGACAGGATGATGGTCAGCGGCCCGAACAGCAGGATATGCACCCAGATCGGCGGGCCGTAATTCACCTGCAGCCAGAGCACCATGCCGATGATGATAAAGCCGACGATAAGGATGACGAAGACAGCGGGACCGTCGCCGGAATCGGCGAAGGAATAATCGAGACCGCAGGAAGCGCAACGCGGCTTTACCCCGAGCAGGCCATCAAACAGCTTGCCCTGGCCGCAACGCGGGCAGCAGCCCTTGATGCCCGTTTTAACAGGGTCGACAGGGGGAAAATGCGCGCTGTCCTCGTTCATGCCATTCCTTCTGACAATTCCATGCTGCCTTAACTCTCCCATAAAGTATTCGCATCCCGAATGGAAATGCCTGCGCGGTTTCGCCTCACTGATTCGCGCCAAACAGAAGAAGAAGACTGATGACCAATGACAGCCATGCCGGACAGATCATTATCCTGAACGGCGCACCGCGCAGCGGCAAATCCAGCATTGCCCGGGCAATCCAGGAGGAATTCGAGGGGCCGTGGATCAACCTCGGCGTCGACAGCTACAATGCCATGACGCCGAAGCGCTACCTGCCCGGCATCGGGCTCAGACCCGGCGGCGAGCGGCCGGAGCTGGAAGAGCTGATCCCATTCCTCTATGCCGCCCTTTACGAATCGATTGCCATCCATGCCGGATTGGGCCTCAATGTGGTCGCCGATCTCGGCCATCACGACAGCTATTCGCGCCCGCTCGGCATACTTGCCGACTGCGCCCGGCGTCTCGATGGATTTTCCGTGCTGTTCGTCGGCGTGCGCTGTCCGATCGAGACGATCATGCAGCGGCGCGAGCTTGAACAAGAAGGGCGCGAGACGCTTTATCTCCGCGCCACCGAAGAGGTGCCGGTTCCCGAACCGGTACAACGCTGGCAGGACGAGGTGCACCGGCCGGGCATCTACGACATGGAGGTCGATACGTCGGTGCTCACCGCTCTCGAATGCGCCGAAGCAATCCGCCAGCGGCTCGATCTCGGCATATCTGAGCCATCGGCATTCGAGCGGATCGCCGGCGGGCGTTGATGGCAGTAGAACTTCTACCCGTGAAAGAGGCCGAGGATTGGCTAGCCTATCATGCCATTCGGCAGCATGTATTATTCGAACTGCGCGGCCTCGATGGTTACGACGACAAGCATCCGGATGAGCGTGACGCGCGCCATATGCCGCTTCTAATGAGGAAGGATGGCGTGGCACTCGGCACAGTTCGCCTCGATCTGGCGAACGGCGCGACCGGTGTCGTGCGACTTGTCGCGATCATGCCGGAATATCAGAGACAGGGGTTCGGACGGATGTTGATGTCCGAAGTCGAGAAACTAGCGGCGGCATATGGCCTCAGACGTCTGGAAGTCCATGCGGCGCCAGATGCCGTTCCCTTCTACAAAAAGATCGGCTGGGTCATGATTGACGCGCGCAAAAGCAGTCCGCTCATGGCCAAGGAAATCCGGCCATCCCATCGTCGCGGCGGATCGACGGAGGATTCTTCGCTCCCGCGCCGATAGGCGTTTGGCGATCAAGGTCGCATTGCCTCCCGCAGCAATTCAATGGTCTCAGTGACGGATCGCCCTTCAACCTGGGGCGGCTCCGCGCGCTCGCAAAACTCGCGCCAGACGAACAACGTCAGTTCCGCGCCGTCTGTCGAAGTTTCTCCCGGTCCGTCCGCAAAATTCTGCAGCACGCGATACCGGCTGTCTTTCCAGAACAGTTTCTCCACCCAATCATAGATCGGGATCACATGAAAATGGATGGGGTAGCCGGGAGAGTGTCCATATCGGCCGATATAAACGCGTTGCGCGCCCAGTTTTCGTTTCAGTACGTCCTGAGCTGTCGCCAGCAACGGACCAAGCTCCTGCAACGCGGCTGCGGACAAATCTGAAAGATCGTTCGTGTCCATCTTGGCGCTGATCATGAGATAACCGGGAAGAGCGGAATTCATCCGGTGGTTCACCAGCCATCCCTCGGTTTCGACAATGTGAAAGCGCTCAGGAATCTCCAAATTGCCTACTCCTCTATGAATTCAGGAATTTTGCGGACGGAGCACCCTTGATCACTCCCAGGTCAGGCAAATACTTATCGATGACAAAGCACGGGATGAGTGTTCGGCTCTTGCGAATCGTATGCCCCACCCTCCGTCGTGCTCGGGCTTGACCCGAGCATCCATTCACGCGTTTCGTCTTGTATCAAGCGATCGCGGGGACGAGCCCCTCATCCGCCTGCCGGCACCTTCTCCCCGTGAACGGGGCGAAGGAGGTCTGCCGCAACCTCTCCGTCCCCCCGCTGACCTCTCGCAAGGCACGTCCCCTCGCCCCGTTTACGGGGAGAGGGTTAGGGTGAGGGGCAGCTTTCGGCGCTAATCGAACAGCCGTGGGATCAGCGAGCGTGGGGAACTACGCACAAAAAAAGCGGGCCGAAGCCCGCCTTTTCACTTGAAGCTCGCTTCCGATCAGCCGGCTGCGACGGGTGCGCCCCAGCCGCCCCAGACGTAGATGCAGAAGAACAGGAACAGCCAGACGACGTCGACGAAGTGCCAGTACCAGGCGGCGGCCTCGAAGCCGAAATGCTGCTTCGGGGTGAAGTCGCCGCGCAGTGCGCGCAGCAGGCAGACGGCCAAGAAGATCGTGCCGACGAGGACGTGGAAACCATGGAAGCCGGTCGCCATGAAGAAGGTCGCGCCATAGATCGAATTCTTGAAGGCGAAAGGCGCGTGGGCATATTCGTAGGCCTGGACGGCGGAGAAGAAGATACCGAGCAGCACCGTCAGCGTCAGGCCCTGGATCAGGCCCTTGCGGTCGTTGTGCAGCAGCGCATGGTGCGCCCAGGTGACCGTCGTGCCCGAGAGCAGCAGGATGACGGTGTTGTAGATCGGCAGGTGCCAGGGATCGAGGACCTCGATACCCTTCGGCGGCCAGACGCCGCCGGTGTAGGCAAGCCGCGAGGCCTGGATCGCCTCGTTCGGATAGAGGCTGGCGTCGAAATAGGCCCAGAACCAGGCGACGAAGAACATCACTTCCGAAGCGATGAACATGATCATGCCGTAGCGCAGGTGCAGCGAGACGACGCGCGTATGGGCCCCCTCATGGGCTTCCTTCACCGTATCGGCCCACCAGCCGTACATGACGTAGAGGACGACAACGAGGCCGATGTAGAAGAGCCAGGGATTGGCGAGCTCGATGCCGGCAAACTTGAAGGAGCCGCCGTTCAGGTAACGCATGTAGCAGACGCCGCCGAGCGCCATGATGAAGGCGCCGAACGAGGCGAGAATCGGCCACGGGCTCGGATCGATGATGTGGTAGTCGTGATTCTTCTGGTGCGCATCGGCCATGTAGCTATCCCCGGATGTCTTCCTCACTTCGCTCCCGGCATAGCCGGAAACGAGCCTTGATCAAAGTTTCTTTTCAATCTTCACCGCTCCACCCTCATTCGAAGCAACAGGCTTCGGACCCTCTTTCGGGTAGAACGTATATGACAGCGTGACCGTATGGATGTTCTTCGATTCCACGGCCTTGACGATTTCCGGATCGATATAGAATACCACCGGCATGTCGAGCTTCTCGCCCGGCTTCAGGTCCGTTTCCGTAAAGCAGAAACATTGCACCTTGTTGAAATAGACGCCCGCCTCGCCCGGCGTGACGTTGAACACCGCCTGGCCGCGCTGGGTCTCGTTGGAGCGATTCACGGCGGTGAAATTAACCTGGATGGTTTCGCCGATCTTCGGATTGACCTCGCGCTCGACCGGCTTGAAATCCCACTGCAGGCCCGGCGCGACATTGGCGTCGAAGGTCACCCGCATCGTCCGGTCAAGCACGACGCTCGACATCTGATCGACGCGCTGCGTCGTGCCGTTATAGCCGGTCACCTGGCAGAAGATGCGGTAGAGCGGCACGGCGGCATAGCTCATCGCCCCCATGCCGAAGACGAAGCTCAGGCACATCATGACGACGGCGCCGTTGTTGCGGCCCTGCTTCTTGCGTGGGGCGGCGGTTTCGCTCATCCGGCCGTTCCCCCGCCGATCTTCACGATCGTAATTGCATAGAAAAGCACGACGAGGCCGGCAAGCACCAGCCCGAGGGCGATGTTGCGGTTGCGGCGCGACTTCATCTGCTTTTCGGTGAGCTTGACCAGATCCATCAGAACGAACCTCCCGCATACGAGACCAGCATTGCGGCCAGCCGGTCGATCATCAGGGCGGAGAACACGGCGAAGAGATAGAAGATCGAGAAGGCGAAGAGCTTCTTCGCCGGGATCATCTTCAGATCGCCGTCCGGCATGCGCCAGACGGCGATGGAACAGTAGACGAAGATCGCCCCGAGCGCGGCGGCGACGAGGCCGTAGCCGTAGCTGGCAAAACCCAGGAAGGACGGCAGGACCGCGCAGATCGCGGTCAGCACCGCATAGGCGACGATCTGATGCTTGGTCACCCGCTCGCCGGAAACGTTCGGCAGCATCGGCACGCCGACGGCCTCGTAATCGCGCATCTTGAAGAGGGCAAGCGCCCAGAAATGCGCCGGCGTCCACAGGAAGATGATCAGGAAGAGAACGGTGCTCTCGATCGTCACCGAATTCGTCACGCAGGCCCAGCCGATCATCGGCGGGAAGGCGCCGGCGGCACCGCCGATGACGATGTTCTGCGGCGTCGAGCGCTTCAGCCACATCGTGTAGATGACGGCGTAGAAGAAGATGGTGAAGGCGAGGATGCCGGCCGACAGCCAGTTGACGGCAAGGCCGAGAATGACGACCGAAAAGCCCGACAGCACCAGGCCGAAGGCCAGCGCCTCGGAGGGCGCGATGCGGCCGGCCGGAATCGGACGCTTGGCGGTGCGGCTCATGATGGCGTCGATATCGGCGTCGTACCACATGTTGAGCGCACCGGAGGCGCCGGCGCCGACGGCGATGCAGAGGATGGCGATCAGGCCGAGGACCGGATTGATATGGCCCGGCGCCAGCACCAGGCCGGCAAAAGCGGTGAAGACCACGAGCGACATCACCCGTGGCTTCAAGAGTTCGAAGTAATCGCGTGCGCTCGCTTCCGACAATTCGCCGTCCTCTGCAAGCGCCTCGTGATTGTCGATGACCGTCATCATTTCGTCCTGAATGTCTCAATGCCAGGACGCCGTATCAAGATGCGGCGTCCTGTTATCCGCGCAATTTACTTGATGCGCGGCAGCTGTTCCCACTGGTGGTAGGGCGGCGGCGAAGGCAGCTGCCATTCGAGCGTCGTTGCGCCCTCGCCCCACGGATTGTCGCCGGCCACGCGCTTCTTGGCCAGGGCTTCGAAGACGCAGAAGAGGAAGACCACCACGCCGAAGGCCGAGATGTAGGAGCCGACGGAGGAGACGTAGTTCCAGCCGGCAAAGGCATCGGGATAGTCGATGTAGCGGCGCGGCATGCCGGCAAGCCCGAGGAAGTGCTGCGGGAAGAACACCAGGTTGACGCCGATGAACATGATCCAGAAGTGCAGCTTGCCCAGAAACTCGCTGTAGAGGTAGCCGGTCATCTTCGGGAACCAGTAATACCAGCCGGCGAAGATCGCGAAGACGGCGCCGAGCGACAGAACGTAGTGGAAGTGGGCCACGACGTAATAGGTGTCATGCAGCGACCGGTCGAGACCGGCATTGGCGAGCTGGACGCCGGTGACGCCGCCGACCGTGAACAGGAAGATGAAGCCGATCGCCCAGAGCATCGGCGTGGTGAACGAGATCGAGCCGCCCCACATCGTCGCGATCCAGGAGAAGATCTTCACGCCCGTCGGCACGGCGATGACCATGGTGGCGAAGACGAAGTAACGCTGGGCATCGAGCGACAGGCCGACCGTGTACATGTGGTGGGCCCAGACGACGAAGCCGACGGCGCCGATCGCGACCATGGCGTAGGCCATGCCGAGGTAACCGAAGATCGGCTTCTTCGAGAAGGTCGAGATGATGTGGCTGACCATGCCGAAGCCCGGCAGGATGAGGATGTAGACCTCGGGGTGACCGAAGAACCAGAACAGGTGCTGGTAGAGGATCGGATCACCGCCGCCTTCCGGCGAGAAGAACGAGGTGCCGAAGTTACGGTCGGTGAGCAGCATGGTGATGCCGCCTGCCAGAACCGGCAGCGACAAGAGCAGCAGGAAGGCGGTGATCAGCACGGACCAGGCAAACAGCGGCATCTTGTGCAGCGTCATGCCGGGAGCGCGCATGTTGAGGATCGTGGTGATGAAGTTGATCGCACCGAGGATCGACGAGGCGCCGGCAATGTGCAGCGCGAAGATCGCCAGATCGACCGCCGGTCCCGGCGTGCCGCTTGTGGCCAGCGGCGGATACATCGTCCAACCACCGCCGGTGCCATAGGCGCCGGCCGGGCCTTCGACGAACATCGACAGCAGCAGCAGGATAAAGGCAGGAACGATCAGCCAGAAGGAGATGTTGTTGAGGCGCGGGAAGGCCATGTCGGGGGCGCCGATCATGATCGGCACCATCCAGTTGGCGAAACCGCCGATCATCGCCGGCATGACCATGAAGAAGATCATGATCAGCGCGTGCGCGGTCGTGAACATGTTGAACATCTGCTTGGCGCCGTCGATGGCGGCATCGCCCTCGTAGCCGTAGACCATCGAGGCCAGGCCGTGGAAGATCTGGATGCCCGGCTCCTGCAGCTCCATGCGCATGGCCACCGACAGCGCGCCGCCGATGATGCCGGCAATGATCGCGAAGATCAGGTAGAGCGTGCCGATGTCCTTGTGGTTGGTCGAGAACAGCCAGCGGTCGAAAAAGCTCGGCTTGTGCGCGTGATCATGACCATGGTCGTGATCATCATGCGCGTGATCGTGGTGAGCGTGAGAATGATCGTCGTGAGCGGAAGGTCCAGCCATTGTCCCGATCCCCTTTAATTACTGTGCTTCGGCAACGTCGACGGCCTTTGCGGGACCATCGGTTGCGGCCATGAGTGTCTTGTAGGCGCCGGGCAGGTCGCTGGCGGCTGCGCTCAGCCACTGCTTGTACTTGTCCTCGGAGACGACGCGGATGGCGATCGGCATGTACGCATGGTCCTTGCCGCAGAGCTCGGAACACTGGCCGTAGAACAGGCCTTCGCGCTCGGCCTTGAACCAGGTTTCGTTCAGGCGGCCCGGCACGGCATCGATCTTGATGCCGAAGGACGGCATGGCGAAAGCGTGGATGACGTCGGTCGGCGCTGCGGTCACGAGGACGCGCACCGTCTTGTTGACAGGCAGGACCAGCTCGTTGTCGACGGCCAGAAGCCGGGGATAGACCGACTTGTCTTCCTTGCCGGCAGCGGCGCGGTCCTGATCCTTCAAAAGGTAGGAATCGAAGGCGAGCGGGCTGTCGCCCGAACCCTCATATTCATAGTTCCACTGCCACTGCGTGGCGGTCGCCTTGATCGTCACGTCGGGGTTTTCGGGCAGCGTCAGCTGCGCCGTCAGCAGATTGAAGGAGGGAATGGCGAGCAGGAGCAGCACCAGGACCGGCCCCACGGTCCAGATGACCTCGATCACCGTGTTGTGGCTCGTCCTCGAAGGCACCGGATTGGCGCTGGCGCGGAACTTGAAGCAGACGACGATGAGCAGGATCAGAACGAAGAGCGTGATCGGAACGATAAACCACAGGGTATATTGTTCGAACCAGTGGATTTCCCGCATGATCGGCGTCGCCGCCGGCTGCAGCGTCGCCTGCCACGGCTTCGGCTGGTCGGCATATGTGCCGGAAGCAAAAAGCAGACAGACCAGCGCGGTCAGAACTGCATAAGCCTTCTTCATCACCTTATTATCTCCCTCGAGCGCTTGACCTGCAAAACCAACGCAGAATCCTTGCCATCTTCAGCGCTTCAAACCACAGTTTGGCATTTGCCGCAACAGGCCAGAGCAATTGTCTATGCGGCATTTTTGCTTAGAGCGCAGGCATGAAGAGCAGGCAGGCCCGGACGGCAAAACATCCCAAGTTTTTCATCAGCATATGAAAAAACGCCTTTCGGGCCAATCCGGCCGCCGCACATTCTTGCCGAAAGGTCCAATTTCTGCCGCAGTCCCCCGGTTTTCACGGGGTGGGGCTTTTCATTTTCGGTGGGCAGCCTCAACAATAGCGGCAATGATTCGATATCCAGAGGTTTTCATGGGTTTCCGTTCCCTCGCGCAGTCGCTCGTCGTGACTGCCAGCATCGCGGCTGCCGCGGCGACGCCCGTTTTCGCACAGCAACCCGCCCCCTCCCCGGCCGCGCCCACCGCGCCAGCCCCGGCCGCCCCTGCCCCCACCCCGCAGCAGCCGAACGCCGCCAGCCCGAAAGTCGAACCGGCGACGCCCGGCCAGACGCAGCCGCAGGCGCCGGGCACGGTGAAATCCAATCATGGCGCCTGGTCCGTTGTCTGCGACAAGCCGGCCGGCGCTTCGGCGGAACAATGCGCGCTGATGCAGAACGTCATCGCCGAGGACCGGCCGGAAGTCGGGCTTTCCGTCGTCGTCCTGAAGACGGCCGACCGCAAGTCGAAGATCCTGCGCGTGCTCGCACCGCTCGGCGTGCTCCTGCCGAACGGCCTCGGCCTCAATGTCGACGGCAAGGATATCGGCCGCGCCTATTTCGTGCGCTGCTTCGCCGACGGCTGCTATGCCGAGGTCGTGCTCGAAGACGAGCTGCTGAAGACCTTCCGCAGCGGCGCCCAGGCAACCTTCATCGTCTTCCAGACCCCCGAAGAAGGCATCGGCATCCCCGTCGACCTCAAGGGTTTTGCCGAGGGTTTCGACGCGCTGCCGTGAGGGCATGCGAGCGCAGCGCAACTAGGCTCGCATTCCGTCTTCCCTCGCTGCACTTGCTCCAAAGGCTCATCCCACCCTCCGTCATACTCGGGCTTGACCCGAGTATCCAAGCGGCATCCATCAGTGGGCGGGTATGGATTTTCGGCTCAAGGCCTGGGATGGCGGAGGACGGGGTGACGTTCCAGCCAAACGGCCGCGCTATAAATTCCCCAGCGCCGTCTCCCATCGCCGCAGGTGTTGTCTTTCGGCTCGGTCAGTGAATTCCGAGTTCAATCATATTCGGAAAAGCTGCAGACATATTCGCCGTGGTCGCCAGCATCGAAGATATAGCCAGGCATCTCATCTGCACTGCCGTCGCGGCGATGGCTGGGAGAGTAGATTTCCAGCCTTTTTCCACTGCGCCTTTGAATCTCGTCCCTGAGCGCCGTAGCAGGCTTGGAGAACACGATGCTGTAGGATGATGCTGTGAAGCACCCATCATTCGATTGTCCTGAAGCCGGGATTTCGAATGTGGAATACTGATTTCCAAAGAACTTGCCCGGCTTGTTTATCAATGGCGAAGCAATCCCCGCGCCGCCCTTGCATTCCTCGCGAACGATCACATCCGCGGCAGCGATATGCTTTTGGACCTCCGCTTTTTGATATCCTCTTACCACTAACTGTTTCTCGTCAAAATCGAAGTAGATCATTCCGTCCACAGCGAGGCATTCCTCCGGATCGGGAAAGACCTTCTCAAGCCAGTTATCGGCCGCCAGGCCCGTCACCGGAAAAAGAAGAGCGAGAACGATCCCACTCGCACCATATCTCATTATTTCAAACAAATCGGCCCCCAAAGCTGATCATCTCAAAACAGCCACGCTGCCACCCGGCGCGAAACGATAAAACGCCTACATCTCTTTCGAAGGACGTTCCATCTTCCGAGATCGCGCCGCCTAACAAAGAATATTCCACAACAGGGCTTCACTCCTTATCAGTTGGAGCCCTATCTAGGGAGTAAGCGCATTCCCGAACGCATGCCCATTGGAGCCAGACCATGACCACCGATCTCCTGCCGCTTTTCGATGCCGACGAAGCCACGATGCGCGGCCTTGTCGCCGAGGCGCTCGCCGGCGCCGATGACGGCGAGCTGTTTATCGAGCATGCGCAGGCCGAAGCGCTGACCTTCGATAATGGCCGGCTGAAGGGCGGCAGTTTCAATACCGAGCAGGGCTTCGGGCTTCGCGCCGTCGCCGGCGAGGCGGTGGGTTATGCCCATGCCGGCGATCTGTCGGTGGCGGCGCTGAAGCGGGCAGGAGATGCGGTCGGCGCGGTGACGCGCGGCTATTCCGGCTCCTATGCCGCCGCCCCCCAGGGCACCAACAAGAAATTCTACGGTGACCAGAACCCGATCGGCCAGCCGAGTTTTGAGGAAAAGGTCAAGGTCCTGCAGGATATCGACGCCTATCTCAGGGGCAAGGACGACAAGGTGCGGCAGGTGACGGCCTCGGTGGCGGCGAGCTGGCAGGTCGTCGACATCCTGCGCGCCGACGGACATCGGGTGCGCGACATCCGCCCGATGACGCGCATCAACATCTCCGTCGTGGTCGGCCAAGGCGAGCGCCAGGAGAGCGGCTCCTACGGCAGCGGCGGGCGCATCGGCTTCGGCGATTTCATCACCGAGGGCAGCTGGCAATACGGCGCCGACGAGGCGCTGCGCCAGGCGCTCGTCAATCTTGAGGCGATCGATGCGCCGGCGGGCACGATGGACGTCGTTCTCGGCTCCGGCTGGCCGGGCGTGATGCTGCACGAGGCGGTCGGTCACGGGCTGGAAGGCGATTTCAACCGCAAGAAGACGTCCGCCTTTGCCGGCCTTCTCGGCCAGATGGTGGCAGCACCCGGTGTTACCGTCGTCGACGACGGCACGATCGACAACCGCCGCGGCTCGATCACCATCGACGACGAGGGCACGCCCTCCGGCTACAACGTGCTGATCGAGAACGGCAAGCTCGTCGGCTATATGCAGGACCGGCAGAATGCCCGGCTGATGGGCATGGCGCCCACCGGCAACGGCCGCCGCCAGGGTTATGCGCATGTGCCGATGCCGCGCATGACCAACACCTATATGCTCGGCGGCGACAAGACGCCTGATGAAATCATCGCCTCGGTGAAGAAGGGCATTTATGCCGTCTCCTTCGGCGGCGGCCAGGTCGACATCACCTCGGGCAAGTTCGTCTTCGGCTGCACCGAGGCCTATCTGATCGAGAACGGCAAGGTCGGCGCGCCGATCAAGGGCGCGATGCTGATCGGCAACGGCCCGGATGCGATGAAGCGGGTCACGATGATCGGCAACGACATGAAGCTCGACACCGGCATCGGCAATTGCGGCAAGGCCGGCCAATGGGTTCCGGTCGGCGTCGGCCAGCCGCATCTGCGCATGGATCAGATCACGGTCGGCGGCACGCAGACCTGAGGCGGGAGGAGCTGATGGCGGAGATCGAAATCAGACCTTTTGCCGAAGGCGACGCCGACGACGTGCTGTCGGTGATCCTGCCGATCCAGCGCGAAGAATTCGGCATCGATATCACCGCCGATGCGCAGCCGGATCTGAGGGTAATCCCGGATTTCTACCAATCCGGCAAAGGGCAGTTCTGGGTCGCCGTCAAGGACGGCGCGATCGTCGGGACGCTGGGCTTGAAGGATATCGGCCACAATCAGGCGGCGCTGCGCAAGATGTTCGTCGCCGCCGAGGTGCGCGGCCGCGAACATGGCGTGGCGGCGCTGCTCCTCGAGCGCATGTTCGCCCATGCCAGGGACGCCGGCCTCACCGATATCTTCCTCGGCACGACCGACAAGTTCGTCGCCGCCCATCGCTTCTACGAGAAGAACGGTTTTACCGAGATTGCCAAGAGCGCCCTGCCCCGCGCCTTCCCGCTGATGGCGGTGGACAACAAGTTCTATCGCTACAAGCTCGGCTGATTCACGCAGCCGATATGCCTCAGCTCTTCGGCAGCTCCGCCGGCTGAAACAGCCACTTGCGTTCGATCGCCGCGGCAAGATCGATATCGTTGCTGCGGGCAAACAGCAGCAGGTGGCCGAGGAGGTCGGCGGTCTCGTCGGCCAGATCCCGCCGCATCTCCTCGGGCGAGCGGCCTTTGGCACGGCCGCGGCCGGTCAGCCGGTTCCAGGCCTGTGTGAGCTCGCCCATTTCTTCCTGCAGCTTCAGGAGGAACCAGTCGGCATCGCGTTCGATGCCGTTGGCGGCGACATGGGCGGCGGATGAGGTTTCGAACTGGTCGGCGAGACGGCGCAGCATGAGCGTTCTCCTTTTGTTTATGGAAGGAGACCGCGATTCCCGATGAATGTCCAGAGTGGCCGGCCCCGTCGCGGCGATCAGCCGTGGTCCGGCAGCAGCATGCAGTCATAGGAGCGCTGCTTCAGCGCATCGCAGGCGGAAACGGCGGCATCCCTGCTGGCAAAGCCGACGAAGCGGGCGCGGTAGATCCTGTTGGCGCCGGTCCCGACCGCCTCGGTATAGGGCGAAGCGGAAACGAGCGGCGCGCCGCCTTCCGACTTCGCCTGGGCGAGAAGCGCGCGCGCCGCATCGGCGCTCGGGGCGGCCGAGATCTGGATCTGCCAGTCGCCATCAGCCTTCTCGGCCGACATCTTCGGCGCCTTGCCGGCGTTCAGGATCTCATCCATCGCGACCGGACGGTCCAACGGCACGACGGCGTCGTCGGCATAGGCCAGGCTCTTTGACGCGAGGTCGTCGGCCGGGCGCGGCGCGTTGAGCGGCACCGGAACATCGGAAGCATCGGCGGCGGAAGCGACTTCGACGGCCTCCTTGGCGCCGACGCTCGCCACCAGCCTGGCGCCGCCGGAAGACGAGGCACGGCCGAGATAGCGATCGAGCAGCGCCGCCATCTTGGCGTCGCGGCTGCGGGCGGTGCGGCCGCCGAGCACGACGCCGACGACGCGGCGGTTGCCGTCCCTGACGGCGCTGACGAGGTTGAAGCCGGAGGCGTTGGTATAGCCTGTCTTGATGCCGTCCATGCCCTGGTAGCGGTACATGAGATTGTTGTGACCGCGCACGGTCTTGCCGCGGAAATTGAAGCTTGCCGCCGAAAACAGGCGGTATTCATTGGGGTAGTTCTTCATCAGCGCCACGGCGAGCGTCGACATGTCGCGCGCCGTCGTCACCTGGCTGCTGTTCGGCAGGCCGGATGCGTTGAGGAAGACGGTGCGGCTCATGCCGAGCTGGCGGGCTTTTGCCGTCATCATCCGGGCAAAACCGCTCTCCGAGCCGCCGAGCGTCTCGGCCATGGCGGCGGCGGCATCATTGGCGGATTTGACGATCATCCCATAGACCGCCTCGCGCACCGTGATGGTGCCGCCGGCCTTGACGCCGAGCTTGGTCGGCGGCCGGGCGGCGGCATATTTGGACATTTTGATCGGCGTATCCCAGGCGATCTTGCCGCGCTTCAGCGCCTCGAAAGTGAGATAAAGCGTCATCATCTTCGTGAGCGAGGCCGGGTGGTTCAGCGTGTCGGCGTTTTCGGCGGCAAGGATCTTGCCGGTGCGGGCATCGAGGATCAGCGAGGCGTTGCCGGCAAGAGCCGCAAGCGGCGCCGAAACGGCCAGCGTTACGGTCAAAACAGCCGCCAATAGCTTTCTCATGGAATCCCCCTGATGCGCCGGCTCTCGATGGGCCGGCCCTGTGTCGTAATGTAACAGAAGCCGTAAGTTTGGCGCGACTTTGCGGCAACGCCTACCATTTTTCTAGCCTTTTCATCGTCTTGGTTAACAAAAAACCAAAGAAGCTGTGCGAAATCGGGATTCAGCAAGGCTTAAGCCGCTGTTGCTAGAGCCTTTCCTGG
>NZ_NWTA01000030.1:0-57904 GCF_002531955.1 Rhizobium sp. M10
GGCCCAGGCGACCTTCGCCTCGAAGATCGAGATCGGCGACGGCAAGGCTGAGGTCACCCGCGAGGTCGATGGCGGCCTGCAGACGATCGAGATCAAGCTGCCGGCGGTGATTACCACCGACTTGCGCCTGAACGAACCGCGTTATGCCTCGCTGCCGAACATCATGAAGGCGAAGAAGAAGCCGCTCGACAAGAAGAGCCCGGCCGACTTCGGCGTCGATACGACGCCACGGCTGAAGGTCTTGAAGACCGAGGAGCCGTCCGGCCGCAAGGCCGGCGTCAAGGTCAAGTCGGTCGCCGAACTGGTCGACAAGCTGAAGAACGAAGCCGGCGTGCTGTAATCGGGTTGGAACAGGAGCAACTATCATGACCATTCTTCTTCTGGCCGACCATGACGGCAATCACCTCTCCGACCAGACCGCCAAGGCGCTGACGGCGGCCTCCCAGATCGGCGGCGATATTCATGTGCTGGTCGCCGGCAAGGCCGCCAAGGCGGCGGCCGATCAGGCCGCCAAGCTTTCCGGCGTGACCAAGGTGCTGCTCGCCGAAAGCGACGCGCTTGCCAACAATCTCGCCGAACCGCTGGCCGATCTGATCGTCTCGCTCGCCGGCAGCTATGACGCGATCGTCTCGGCCGCCACCTCGGTCGGCAAGACCGTGCTGCCGCGCGTCGCTGCCCTCATCGACTTCGCCCAGGTCTCGGAGATCATCGAGGTCGTCAGCCCCGATACCTTCAAGCGGCCGATCTATGCCGGCAATGCCATCCAGACGGTGCAGGCAAGCGATGCCAAGAAGGTCATCACCGTGCGCACCGCCTCGTTTGCCTCCGCCGCGGAAGGCGGCTCGGCAACGGTGGAGGCGATCGCAGCGATCTCCGATCCGGGTCTGTCGCGCTTCGTCGCCGATGCGCTGTCGGCCTCCGACCGTCCGGAGCTGACCTCGGCGAAGATCATCATCTCCGGCGGCCGGGCATTGGGTTCGGCTGAGAAGTTCAAGGAGGTCATCCTGCCGGTTGCCGACAAGCTCGGGGCTGCCGTCGGCGCCAGTCGTGCGGCCGTCGATGCCGGTTATGCCCCGAACGACTGGCAGGTCGGCCAGACCGGCAAGGTGGTGGCGCCCGATCTCTATATCGCCGCCGGCATCTCCGGGGCCATCCAGCACTTGGCCGGCATGAAGGACAGTAAGGTGATCGTCGCCATCAACAAGGACGAGGAGGCGCCGATCTTCCAGGTCGCCGACTACGGCCTCGTCGCCGATCTGTTCGACGCCCTGCCGGAATTGCAGAAGGCGCTGTAGGGCATACCGCGCAAAACTGCACGGCGGTTTTGCGACGACATAGGCATAAAAGCAAAGACCTGAAGCGCGCCAGGCGAATCGGAAAGATCGCAACGCGCTTCAAAGCCCCCAAATGCTTTTCTTTCGCACTTGCGAATGACTGGAAAATTGTCTTTTATCTGCTGCCGGGCGATCTTTCGTCCGGCAGTAATGCTAAAATAGTGCGGCAACGCGGGGGCGACTGCCGAGCGGGGGTTTGGAGATGAGTGCGGTGTTGAAGAATATTGGGATCATCGGTGCCGGCCAGATGGGCTGCGGCATCGCGCATGTTTCGGCCGCCGCAGGGTACAGGGTCCACATCTACGATCTCTCGCAGGACCGCATCGAATCCGGCCTCGCCACCATCAACGGCAATCTTGCCCGCCTGGTGACGAACGGCAAGATGACCGATGAGGAACGTAAATCGACCTTGTCGCACATCACCGGCTCCGCCGATGTCAACGACCTCGCTCCGTCCGATCTGGTCATCGAAGCGGCCACCGAGGACGAAAGCGTCAAACGCAAGATTTATAGTCAGGTTTGCCCGGTGATGAAGCCGGAAGCGCTGCTGGCCACCAACACCTCCTCGCTTTCGATTACCCGGCTTGCCGCCGCCACCGACCGCCCCGAACGCTTCATGGGCATTCATTTCATGAACCCGGTGCCGGTCATGAAGCTGGTCGAACTGGTGCGCGGCATCGCCACCGATGAGAAGACCTTCTCCGCCGCCAAGGAATTCGTCGGCACGCTGGAAAAGACCATTACCGTCGCCGAGGACTTCCCGGCCTTCATCGTCAACCGCATCCTGCTGCCGATGATCAACGAAGCGATCTACACGCTCTATGAAGGTGTCGGCACGGTCGACGCCATCGATACGGCGATGAAGCTCGGCGCCAACCATCCGATGGGGCCGCTGCAACTTGCCGATTTCATCGGCCTCGACACCTGCCTGTCGATCATGCAGGTGCTGCATGACGGCCTGGCGGACTCGAAATATCGCCCCTGCCCGTTGCTGGTGAAATATGTCGAAGCCGGCTGGCTCGGACGCAAATCCGGCCGCGGCTTCTACGACTATCGCGGCGAAGTGCCCGTCCCGACACGCTAAGCGGGACATCACCAAAAAGGGCGAATGGACCGGACGCCCGCGAAATGCTTTCCTTGCCGTGAATGGGAGGAAACGCCATGTCGACTGAAACACCGATGTTCCTGCTGCAGTGCTGCGTCCTGATCGGAATTGCCGGCGTTTTCCTGATCAGAGGAAATGGCGACTCCTGACCGATATCCTTACGATCCGATCGCACCCTTGATCAAAGTCTTGGCGTCCTCGCTGTCCCAGGCGGCGGGTCCGTTCATGGCGGAGATCAGGCAACCCTTGTCGTCGAGCAGCAGCGTCACCGGCAGGCCGAAGGCGAGACCTTCCTTCTTCAGGCTATTGAAGACGCCGATCGTATTGTCGCGGTAGAGCTGCAGCGCATCGACGCCCGTCTCGGCCAGAAAAGTCTTCGGCTTTTCGTCATCACCGGTATCGATATTGACCGGCACGACCTGGAACTTGTCGCCGCCCATCTGCTTTTCCAGTGCGTTCAGCGCCGGCATCTCTTCGCGGCAGGGCACGCACCACGTGGCCCAGAGATTGAGCAGCACGGTCTTGCCGGCGAAATGGTCGAGCGTCAGCGGCTTGCCGTCAGGGCCGTTGAAGGACACCGCGGTCAGTTTGCGCGGCTCGCTGGCGGCGACCATCGCGGCAACCTGCCCCTTCATCAGCGGCGCCAGAGTGGCGGCGCGTTCCCGCGCCAGCGGGCATTCGGCCGAAGCGGTATCGCCGATGCCATTGCCAATCCCCGTCTCCTTCACGTATACCGCTGCCGCACCGGCAACAACGCCTGCAACGGCGGCGATTGCGATCAGTTTTACCGACGGCAGACCGAAGGGTTTTTTTGTCGTCATTTCATTCTCCAGGACGGGCATCCATGGCCGAGAGCAACACGGACACCAAATCCTCCAACCAGATGTGGGGTGGGCGCTTCGCCTCCGGCCCGGACGCGATCATGGAGGAGATAAATGCCTCGATCGGTTTCGACAAGAAGCTATTCGCGCAAGATATCCGCGGTTCCATCGCCCATGCGACGATGCTCGCCCATCAGGGGATCATTTCGGCCGAGGATAAGGACAAGATCGTTCACGGGCTAAACACGATCCTGTCAGAAATCGAAAGCGGCAATTTCGAATTCTCGCGCCGGCTCGAAGACATCCACATGAATATCGAGGCGCGCCTGGCGACGCTGATCGGACCGGCTGCCGGCCGGCTGCACACCGCCCGCTCGCGCAACGACCAAGTCGCGCTCGACTTCCGCCTCTGGGTGAAGGAAGAGCTCGAGAAGACCGAGAAGATGCTGACCGGCCTGATTGCCGCCTTCCTCGATCGCGCCGAGGAACATGCCGAAAGCGTCATGCCGGGCTTCACCCATCTGCAGACCGCCCAGCCCGTCACCTTCGGCCATCACTGCATGGCCTATGTCGAAATGTTCGGCCGTGACCGCTCGCGCGTGCGTCATGCCATCGAACATCTGGACGAAAGCCCGATCGGTGCGGCCGCCCTTGCCGGCACCGGTTATCCGATCGACCGCCACATGACGGCCAAGGCGCTCGGTTTCCGCGAGCCGACCCGCAATTCCATCGACACGGTTTCCGACCGCGATTTCGCCATCGAATTCCTGGCGATCGCCGCGATCACGGGCATGCATCTGTCGCGCTTGGCCGAAGAGATCGTCATCTGGTCGACGCCGCAGTTCGGTTTCGTGCGCCTCTCCGACGCCTTCTCGACCGGCTCCTCGATCATGCCGCAGAAGAAGAACCCGGATGCGGCCGAACTGGTGCGCGCCAAGACCGGCCGCATCAACGGCTCGCTGATCGCACTGCTGACGATCATGAAGGGCCTGCCGCTCGCCTATTCCAAGGACATGCAGGAAGACAAGGAACAGGTCTTCGACGCAGCCGAGAGCCTGGAGCTGGCGATCGCCGCCATGACCGGCATGGTGCGCGACATGACCGTCAACACCGCGCGCATGAAGGCGGCGGCCGGCTCCGGCTTCTCGACGGCGACCGACCTTGCCGACTGGCTGGTGCGCGAAGCCGGCCTGCCGTTCCGCGATGCCCATCACGTGACCGGCCGCGCCGTCGCGCTGGCCGAAAGCAAGAGCTGCGACCTGGCCGAGCTGCCGCTCGCCGACCTGCAGGCGATCCATCCTGATATCACCGACAAGGTCTATGACGTGCTGACGGTCGAAGCCTCGGTCGCCAGCCGCAAGAGCTTCGGCGGCACGGCCCCCTCCGAGGTGCGCAAGCAGATCGCCTTCTGGCGCGCCCGCAACTGAAAGAAAGGCGAAGCGAAACGCCGCTTCGCCCTTCCCCCGCACGGGGAGAGACCGTCCAACAATCAGGGTGCACAAGGCGGAGAAACTTCGCTATGAAGATGTCCATCGTTCGGAATGAACGATGTCCGTCATATCTCGTACAAGAGGATATCCATGCAGAAGAGCTTGCCGCACCTCATTCGCTTGACGGCAGTCATCGCCGTCATCGGCCTTGCCGTTGCCGGATGCGGGCGTAAGGGCGATCTCGACCCGCCGAGTGCTGCGGCAACGAAAGAAGGCGACGTTTCCAAGCCGACGAAACAGCCGGGAACCGTTGACAAGCCCTTCCTTCTCGATCCTCTTCTTTAAGGCATAAGCCCGTGAACCACTTCGAGCACCGCGACGGCATCCTTCACGCCGAGAACGTTCCCGTTCCCGAGATCGCCAAGGCGGTCGGCACGCCGTTTTACGTCTATTCCACCGCCACCCTGGAACGCCATTACCGGGTCTTCTCCGAAGCCTTCGCCGATATGGACTCGATGGTCTGCTACGCGATGAAGGCGAATTCGAACCAGGCGGTGCTGAAGACGCTGGGTCGCCTCGGCGCCGGCATCGACGTCGTCTCGGAAGGGGAACTGCGCCGCGCGCTCGCAGCCGACATTCCGGCAAGCCGCATCATGTTTTCAGGCGTCGGCAAGACCCCATCCGAGATGGATTTCGCGCTCGAGGCCGGCATCTACTGCTTCAACGTCGAATCCGAACCCGAGCTCGAAATCCTCAACCAACGCGCCGTCAGCGCCGGAAAGAAGGCTCCCGTCTCCTTCCGTATCAACCCGGATGTCGACGCAAAGACGCATTCGAAGATCTCGACCGGCAAGAAGGAAAACAAATTCGGCATCTCCTGGGAGCGCGCCCGCGCGATCTACGCCCATGCCGCCAAGCTGCCCGGCATCGAGGTCACCGGCATCGACATGCATATCGGCAGCCAGATCACCGAGCTGCAGCCCTTCGACGACGCTTTCAAGCTGCTGCGCGACCTTGTCGCGACGCTCCGCGCCGACGGCCACACGATCGATCATGTCGATATCGGCGGCGGCCTCGGCGTCCCCTATAAGGACGACAACAATCCGCCGCCGCTGCCGGATGCCTATGCAGCGATCGTCAAAAACCAGCTGCGCGATCTGGACTGCAAGGTCATCACCGAGCCCGGCCGCCTGATCGTCGGCAATGCCGGTATTCTGGTGACCGAGGTGCTTTATGTGAAGGACGGCGGCGAGAAGACCTTCGTCATCGTCGACGGCGCGATGAATGATCTCATTCGCCCGACGCTCTACGAGGCCTATCACGAAATCCGCCCGGTGACGATTTCGGCGGCGAATGCGCCGCGCATCCGCGCCGACGTCGTCGGCCCCGTCTGCGAGACCGGCGACTATCTGGCGCTCGACCGCGAAATGGCGATGCCGAAGCCCGGTGATCTGCTGGCCGTCAGCACTGCCGGCGCCTATGGCGCCGTCCAGGCCGGCACCTATAACAGCCGCCTGCTGGTCCCCGAAGTTCTGGTCAAGGGCAGCGATTTCCATGCGATACGACCGCGTAGAACCTATGCCGAGCTGATCAGCCTCGATTCGGTTCCGGCTTGGCTCGACTGACAAGGCCATCACTTTTTGGCGAATAAACGTGAAAAGCCGGTATTGCCGGCCGCTCGCCCTCGCCTTCGCCACAAAGAGTGTTATCCTTGTCAGCCATGAGCGTATTGCCCCGCAATCGCCGGAAGCGCCCTCTGTTCCACGTCAGATCGCGGAGACCGGACCGATGACAAGCCCCTTCAGGCAGAAGAAAGGTGCTTTTGCGCTCCGCCCTGCCCTTGCCCGGCTGGTGACGACGAAACGTCTGCTGGCGCGCATCGTGCTTTTTTGCGAGCAGCTGCTGCCACCTCTGTTGCCGGTCCTGTCGGTCGCCGCCCTTTATCTCTCCGCCTCCTGGTTCGGCGTCTTCCGCAGCGTGCCGGACTGGTTGCGCGTCCTTCTGCTGATCGCTTTCGCTCTCGCTTTCCTTGTCGCGCTCCTTCCCTTCCGCAATCTGCGCTGGCCGAGGATCGCCGAAGCCGACCGCATGCTGGAAGAACGCAACGGCTTGCCGCACCAGCCGGTCACCGTCCAGGAAGACGAACCGGCCTTCGATGCGCCCTTCGCCCGGGCGCTTTGGCGCGAGCACCAGCTGCGCATGGCCGAAAAGATCGCAGCGCTCGACGCCGGCATGCCGAGGCCTGACATTGCCAGGCATGACCGTTTCGCCTTGCGCGCCATTCCGGCGCTGCTTGTCGTCACGGCCTTTGCTTATTCGCTGTCGATCAATGGCGGTTCGGTCAGTGACGCATTGCAGGCAGCGCCCGAACAGGTGACGGTCGATCCGGCGGTGCGCATCGACGCCTGGGTGACGCCGCCTTCTTATACCGGCCGCGCGCCGGTCTACCTGACCGCCGACGGCAGTGAACAGGCGCCGATCGGCATTCCGCAGTTTTCCGCTCTCACCGTGCGCGTCAGCGGCGGAAAGACGGCCGAAAAGGTCGTGTTCCGCAAAGCGAACGGTCAGACGCAGGAGATCGCCGTGCAGGCGGACGCAAGCCCGCGCCAGACAGCTGCGGCGGCCGGCAACCAGCCGGATGCCGCACCGGCCGGCCAGGCCGCCATCGCGCAGACGCATGCGATGAAGCTCGAGGAGAACGGCACGCTCGAAGTCAGCGGCCGCCGCTGGAGCTTCGACATCCTTCCCGACAAGGCGCCGGAAATTGCCTTTGACGGCTTGCCGAAGCCCAGCGTCAACGGCGCGCTTGAAATTGGTTTCACCGTCAAGGACGACTACGGCGCCCAGGAGGCTCATGCGGAGATCCTACCGCTCGAAACCGATCCGAAAGCAACGCCTCTTTACCCATTGCCGGAGTACAGGCTGGATATCCCCCGCCGTAACGCCCGTGACGCCAAGGGTGTGACCAGCCGGAACCTGACCGAACATCCGCTCGCCGGCAAACGCGTGCGCGTGACGCTTGTTGCCAAGGACGGAGCCGGCCAGACCGGCCGCAGCCCGCCGTACGAGATGACGCTGCCGTCGCGGCCCTTCAACGAGCCGCTTGCCGCGGCCGTCGCCGAGGAACGGCAGGTTTTCGCCCTCGACACCCGCAAGATGCCGCAGGCGATCGCGCTGAACGAAGCGCTGACCATCCGTCCCGAAGAGACCATCCCCAAGCTCACCAACTACCTGTTGCTGGAATCCGCCTTGGCGCGCATGAAGCTCGCAAAGAGCGAGGAGGCGCTGAAGGATACGGCCCAATATCTCTGGGAAATAGCTCTCGGCATGGAGGACGGCGATCTTTCCCTTGCCGAGCGCAAGCTGCGCCAGGCCCAGCAGAACCTTGCCGATGCGTTGAACCGCAACGCGCCGGACGAAGAGATCAAGAAGCTGATGGACGAACTGCGCAAGGCGATGCAGGACTATCTGAGCGAGCTTGCCGAGCGCATGCAGAATGCGCCGATGCAGCCGAACCAGAACGCCCAGAACTTCCTGCGCCAGCAGGATCTAGAACGGATGATGGACCAGATCGAGAATCTCGCCCGCTCCGGCAACCGCGACGCGGCCCAGCAGATGCTGTCGGAGTTGCAGCGCATGATGAACAATCTGCAGGCCGGCCGGCCGCAGCGCGGCCAGCAGAGCCAGGAGAACAGTGAGGCCCGCAAGCAGATCGACAAGCTCGGCCAAATCCTGCGCGACCAGCAGAAGCTGATGGAACAGACCTTCCGCCTCGATCAGCAGCTCAAGGACCGCATGCAGCGCGGCGAACCCGAAATGGGCGAAAACGATCCGCTGCTCGACGAGATGGCCCCTGGCGAAAACGGCGAGCCGCAGGAGCAGCAACAGGGCCAGGAAGGCCAGCAGCCCTCCGACCAGATGACGGCCGAACAGCTGCGCGAGGCGCTGAAACAGCTGCGCGCCCAGCAGGATGGGCTCGGCAAGCAGCTGGGCGAATTGCAGAAAAAGTTGGGCGAGATGGGCATGAAGCCCGGCCCCGGCTTCGGCCAGGCGCAACGCGAGATGGAAGGCGCCGGCCGCGAACTCGGCCAGGGCCGCGGCCAACCGGCCATCGAAAACCAGGGCCGCGCGCTGGAAGCGCTTCGCCAGGGCGCCCGCGACATGATGAACCAGATGATGCAGGCGCAGCAGGGCCAGCAGGGACAAGGCCCGAACGGCCAGGTCGGCCAGGGCGAGCAGAACGGCCGCGATCCGCTCGGCCGGCCGCGCATGAGCGAGAGATATATCGAGGACGACGGCGTGAAGGTGCCTGACGAAATCGACGTTCAGCGGGCGCGGGAAATCCTCGATGCGATCCGCGAAAAGCTCGGCAACAATCCGCCGCAGGAAATGGAACGGCGATATCTCGAACGGCTGCTGGATATCCAATAGGCGCTCAAGCGCGTAACCCCGAAAATCGCAATCGATTTTCGGGGTTACGCGTGAAATTTTGAACAGGCGTTAGGCGACCAGCGCCCGGGCAACCGCCTTGCGGATATCGGGAAGCGCGAATGGCTTGGCGACGACGTCGATGATCTTTTCGGCCAGATCGTCGGCGCGTTCGCGCTGCTCGGCATAGCCGGTCATCAGCAGGATCTTCAAAGCAGGAAAGGCATCCTTGGCCTGGTGGGCGAGCTCGATGCCGTCCATCACAGGCATGCGGATATCGGAAAGCAGCAGGTCGTAGACCCCATCCTTGAGCTTCTCCAGCCCCTCGGCGCCATCGGCCGCTTCATCCGTCTCGTGACCGTCGAGCCTGAGCGCCCGGGCTACGAAAGACCGCAGGGAGTCCTCGTCTTCCGTAATCAGAATTCTTGCCATATGTGCATTGCTCCGTCTTCAGCCCCGCGACGGAAATCACCAGACTTTCCTTTTCGATCGGTAAAGATGGCGAAGCGATGGACGGGATGGTTAACAACCCGTCTCGAGTGTCAGCGCGGCGCGGCGCCTCTTTCAGACGTGCTAGAGCCGTTTCTAAGGCGCTGCAATACTCCCGATCAGGCGTCGCCGGTCACCACGCCGACGAAGGGCAGTTCACGAAAAGCATAGGCGACATCCATGCCGTAGCCGACGACGAAATAGTCGGGGCATTCGAAGCCGACATAATCGGCCTCCAGCTTTTCCTTGCGCTTGACGCGCTTGTCGAGCAGCACGGCGATCGTGACGTTGCGTGCGCCGCGCTCGAACAGCAGCTCCTTGGCAAACAGCAGCGTCCGGCCGGATTCGAGGATATCGTCGATCAACAGGACGTCGCGGCCATGCACATCGCTGTCGATATCCTTGACGATGCGCACGCCCTGCGAGACCGTACCGCTGCCATAGCTCGACAGCGTGATGAACTCGACCTCCGGGGCAAGCCCGGTGTCATGCAGGGCGCGGATCAGGTCGGCGGCGAAAATGAAGGAGCCCTTGAGCACGGCGATGACGAGCAGGTCCTTGGTCGGACCGTTGGCGATCTCCCGCGCCATCGCATGATTGCGTTCGGCAATCTGTTCGGCGGTGAAGAGCGGCTCGATATTTTTTCCGCGCACGACAGGCATAGGGGCTTCTCCATGAAAAGAAGGGTAAGCCGTTAGCACATATGCGCGCCTGAAACAGCCTCGCCGGCTAGAAATTAACCGGATTGGCGCGACCTGCTGCAGGAATTGGCCGTGGCGCGCCGGTGGTGCTTCTATGGCAGGAAGGAAAGCCGAACCTCCGGCATCTTTCCGCCGGCATGCTGAACGCGCGCCGAAAAGCCCCGGCTCTGGCCGCTATAGATGACGTCAACAGGCGGGTTGATGACGATGCTCGCGGTCAGCCGCTCGTCGGTCACGAGATCGGCGCGGATCGGCTGCAGCGTCTGCGTCGTGCCGCTGTCGTTTTCGATGATGCCGTTGATGACGAGCAGGCGCATGCCGTTCGCATCACGCGGCGTCGCCGTCACATGGGTGAAATGCAGCGGCGCTCCGGAATAGGCTCGGCCGCCCGACAGGCCGGAAAAGCCACCCGCAAGCCCGAAGACGAGCACGGCAAGCGCCAGCACCAGTACGGCGAAACTGCGCATCGACGCGCGTTGCAGCCAGGTCTCCGCCTCCCGCAGAAGAGAAGCAGCCATCGCCGGCCGAAGCGGCGGCTGTGCGGCGCCTGCCCGCTTGCGGTTGTCGTTATGGGTCCTTGCAGTGAATTCCCGCGGCCGCACCTTGCCGAGCGTGACGAATTCGGCGTCGGCAATATCGGCAGGGCGCGGATTGCGGTACTGGCAGCTTGCGGGTTCGGGCGGCAGGAAATCATAGGCCTGGACCGGTGTCCGGCGGCTGAAAAAGGATGCTTCCATGGTGGCTGCCTCGCAGATGTCCACATGGTTTCGCTGCCAGCGCTAATCTTGGCATTGAAACGAATCCTGCTCAGTCGTAAATTTTAATGGTTAATGCTTCGCAAAGATTGCCATCAAACGGGCGTCTTTCCGGCAAAATTTACCGGCTGTTAACGGTGTTGGTTAACAAGTCGCACGGTGAAACCCACAACAGACTGAGCTGCCCGTTGATTCACTTCGAGAATGTCGGTTTGCGCTATGGCATGGGCCCGGAAATCCTCCGGGACCTGACCTTCGACATTCCGAAGAAATCCTTTCAGTTCCTGACCGGCCCGTCGGGCGCGGGCAAGACATCGCTGCTGCGGCTGCTCTTCATGTCGCTGCAGCCGACGCGTGGCCTGATCCGCATGTTCGGGCGCGATATTTCCGAAATTCCCCGCCCCGAGCTGCCGCTGCTGCGCCGGCGCGTCGGCATCGTCTTCCAGGATTTTCGCCTGCTCGATCATCTCACCACCTATGAGAATGTCGCTTTGCCCTTACGGGTGCGGGGCAAGGAGGAGAGCTCCTACAAGACCGACGTGCTGGAACTGTTGAAATGGGTCGGCCTCGGCGAACGCATCAACGTGCTGCCGCCGGTGCTCTCCGGCGGCGAGAAACAGCGCGCCGCCATCGCCCGGGCGCTGATGGATCGGCCGGAAGTCCTGCTGGCCGACGAACCCACGGGCAATGTCGACCCGCCGATGGCCAGGCGCCTGCTCAATCTTTTCCTCGAGCTCAACCGGCTCGGCACGGCGGTCGTGATCGCCACCCATGACCTGGCATTGATGGAACAGGTGGAAGCCCGCCGCATGATCCTCTCGGAGGGGCATCTCGATATCTATGACTGAGCTCCCGTCCAAAAACCGAGACAAGGCGCCGGCCCAGGCCCAGCAGAAGCGGCCGGAAATGCGCGTGCGCCCGACTGCGCCGATCCTGCCGCCTTCCAACATCCAGGGCAACGCCCTGATGGTGGTGATATCGATCATGGCCTTTCTCGCCTGCCTGACGCTCGGCGGCGTCAGCATGGTGCGTTCGACGGCGGCGAGCTGGGAGAGTCAGATCTCCCGCGAGATCACCATCCAGATCAAGCCGGACGACAATCTCGACATGGAAAAGGCGCTGACGCAGGCGCGCGACCTGGCGCTGACATTTGTCGGCACCAAAAGCGGCCAGATCGTCGACGAGGCGGCCACCGCCCGTCTGCTCGAACCCTGGCTCGGCCCCGGCCTCGACCTCAAGGATCTGCCCGTCCCCCGCCTCGTCGTCATCACCATCGACGAGAGCAACCCGCCGGATTTCGAGGCGATGCGCGGGCTCCTGAAGGACAGCATCCCGCAGGCGAGCCTCGACGATCACCGCACCTGGGTCGATCGGCTGGTGTCCATGGCGCACACGACGGTGCTGATCGGCACCGGCGTCCTGCTCCTGGTCTTTTCGGCCATGGTGCTCACCGTCGTCTTTGCCACGCGCGGCGCGCTGTCGGGCAATCGCCACATCGTCGAAGTGCTGCATTTCGTCGGCGCCGAAAGCTCTTTCGTCGCCACCGAATTCCAGAAGCATTTCCTCAAGATCAGCCTCAAGGGCTCGGCGATCGGCAGCGCGCTTGCCGCTCTTTTCTTCGCCACCGCCGGCTTCTGGCAAAGCCGCACCCTGGCGACGCCGGAAACGGATCAGGCAACCGCGCTGTTCGGCACTTTTTCGGTCGGCGTACTCGGGTATGCCGGCATCTTCGCGACCATGATCGTTATCGCGCTGCTGACGACCGTCACGGCGCGGCTGACCGTCATGCGGACGATCTATGAAATCGATACATTGCGCTCGGACCCGACGCGCACCGACGGTATCGCAAGTTGATCGTGACCATGTCGTTTTGTCATTGTAGCGTCTGTTCCACGCCGTAATCAGCGTATAATCACGATTCATGACCATGGGCCATACGACACGCAACCCGATTCGGCAGGATCCGGAGCTTGATCGCCCGGCGGGCCTGCCGCCGCGACGCGGGCCGATCCGCCGCCTGTTGCGCTGGGCCGGCTTTGGTTGCGTTCTGGCGATCGCCCTGGTGTTCGGCGGCTTCCTGCGCTTTGCCGATTCCGTGACGACGCTTAAGCCCCCGGTCGAGCCGAAGGCGGACGCGATCGTCGTGCTGACAGGAGGCTACCAGCGCATCGACCAGGCCGTGGAACTGCTGCAGAAGGGTGCCGGCAAGCGGCTTCTGATCTCCGGCGTCCACCCAACGACGACGCCGGCTCAGATCCGCAAGATGACGCAGGGCTCGGCCGATCTCTTCTCCTGCTGCGTCGATATCGGTCATGACGCGATAGACACGATCGGCAATGCCGAGGAAACCTCCAACTGGATCCACGCCAAGGGATACAGAAGCGTGCTCGTCGTCACCAACAATTACCATATGCCGCGCACCCTCGCCGAGCTCTCCTATGTCGATCCCGACATCGAGTTCATCCCCTATCCCGTCGTCAACTCGGATCTGAAGACCCGCAACTGGTTCACCGATCCGAACGCGATGCGCGTCATGCTGGCCGAATATCTGAAGGTGCTCTTGGCCGGCGCCCGCAACATCACCGGTTTCGGCCGCCACACCGGGCTACGCTCGGCCAGCGTGTCCGCGGCAGACTGAGGTTTTACCAGAGCATGATGCCGAAAAGTGTGAGCGGTTTTCGGACGACATCATGCTCAAACTCTTTTAATTTAGAACAGGATTCAGATTTCAGGCCCGGCCTGAAATCTGAATCCTGTTCTGGGGCATCATCAAATGCTTTTTATGACGGGCAATATCGTGTAGGCCGGTCGCGTGAGCATGCCTCGGGAAAATTTCATGATCGCCCTGCGTTCCGTCCTCTTCAACACGATCTTCTATGCCAACCTCATCATCCGGATGATCGTGCTCTCGCCCTATTATTTCGTGGTGCCGCGGCTTACCGCCTATGAAATCCCGAAGAACTGGGCACGCTCCAATCACTGGCTGATGCGTATGATCGTCGGCACGACCTTTGAGATCGAAGGCCTGGAGAACCTGCCTGACGGCAGCTACATCCTGGCGCCGAAGCATCAGTCCTTCTGGGATACCTACGCGCTTCTGCCCAGGCTCAAGGACCCGGTCTACATCCTGAAGCGGGAGTTGATGTGGATTCCGCTCTTCGGCTGGTATGCCAAGAAGCAGCGCATGATCCCGGTCGATCGCGGTGCCCGCGGCAAGGTGATGGTGGACGTGCTGAAACGCACGAGGGAAGAGCTTTCGACCGGCCGCCAGCTCATCATCTATCCCGAGGGCACCCGCCGTCCGCCGGGCGCAGAGCCGGTCTATAAATACGGTATCGCCCGCATGTACCGCGATCTCGGCATTCCCGTCGTGCCGGTGGCGATGCATCCCGGCCTCTTCTGGCCGAGGCGGAGCATCCGCCGTTATCCCGGCCATTTCAAGGTGAGGATCCTGCCGCCGATCATGCCGGGAATGGATCCGGACGCCTTCTTCGCCCACCTGATCGAGGTGACCGAACGGGCAAGCGACGAGCTCTTGCTCGACACCATCGAACGCAATCCGCATCTGCCGCTGCCGCCGACAGCGATCGCCAGGCTGACCGCGCTGCGCAAAGTGAAGGCGGCGACGGCCTGAAGTCTTTCAGACGCGCAAAGGACGCTACAACACTTCGAGTTGCTGCATAGTTTTATCCTTAAATCGATACCGATCTAACGAATCATGCAGGCAGCCCGCAGCCGTTCCACCTCGTTGACGACCTGCTCCAGCCACTGATCGCGAATGCCCATCTGCCTCAGATGCGCAAGCGTGTTGAAGACATAGGCATCGTTCGGGCCAGACTGGCCGCTGGCCTCGTTCACGACCCGTGCCGCCGCGAGCGCGTCGAGCGTACCGGCATATTGCTCGTGGTCGCGATCGGCGACGTAAGTCACCGCCTCCATCCGGCGACCGCCGGCAAACTGCAGCCGGACCCGGCGTTCCAGATAGACATTGGTGACAAGTTCGCGGGCGCGGAGATACTCGATCACCTCATCCCAGCTGTCCGGCGAAATACGGAAGGCCATGCCGCGGCAGGCGCCGCCCCTGTCGAGGCCGAGGACGAGGCCCGGATTGTCGCGTGTGCCGCGATGAACGAAGGAACGGACACAGAGCGAACGCCTGTAACCATGCACCAGGGCTTCTGCCCGTTCCAGGAACTCGAAGCCCGGATTCCACATCAGCGAGCCGTAGCCAAACACCCAAAATTCGTCCATATCGCACGCCAGACCGGAATCACTTTGCGATTCACCATTGGAGAACATCATGGCAGCGTCAAGCCGATCCGGCAGCGGTCAATCCAGCAGCGGCAAGAAATTCTGGTTGCTGGGCGGAGGCATTCTCCTGGTGATCGCGCTTTATACCGGCGGCTGGTTCTATGCGGCATCGGCGTTGAAGACCACCGTGCTGAAAGCGATCGCGCCGCGCGATCAAGCGGGCGTCAGCGGCGAATGCTCCGATATCGAATTCCGCGGCTATCCCTTCCGCATCGGCCTGTTCTGCTCCAAGGTCGATGTCGACGACAGTGTCAACGGCGTCTCCGCCACCTTCGGCGCCCTGCGCTCGGCAGCCCAGGTCTATGCGCCCGGCCACATCGTCTGGGAACTCGATTCGCCGGCCGAGATCCGCACCAGCAATGGCCTTTCGATCTCGGCCCAATGGGCGAACCTGCAGTCGAGCTTGGTGACCAGACTGAAGGGCATCGACCACAGCTCGACCCTCATCGAGGGGCTGAAGGCGACGGCGGTCTCTTCCTTCACCGGCCAAACGGTGAGCTTCGATGCCGCCCGCACGGAAATTCATCTGCGCCAGAACGGCGCCGATCTCGACGGCGCGATCTCCGTGCAGGATGCGAATACTGCTATCACCGACTGGCCCCAGGTCTTCCCGAAACTCTCCGCCAGCATCGATCTGACCGTTGCCGGCAAGGCCGGCCTGATCGACGGCAGCGACCCCAATGGCCTCAATGGCGCAACCGGCGAGCTGCGCCGCATCGTTGCCGACATCGGCGACGGCAAGGTCATGACGCTGACCGGTCCCTTCTCCTTCGACGAACAGGGTTTCCTGTCGGGAAAATTCAAGCTGGAGATCGAACGGCTCGGACCATGGGGCGACAGCCTGAAGCAGACCTTCCCGGACATCGCCTCGACCGTCAACACGGCGACCAAGCTCTTGAAATCGCTTGCCGGCGGCAAGGATAAGGTGTCGGTCGATCTCGTTGTCGATCATGGCAACGCCACCGTCAGCGGCTTCATCCCGCTCGGCCGGATACCGCCGATCTGATCAGCCCGTTTTAGGCTATGTGCTTGATGAAAAAACCTCAGGCACCGATTGCAGACCGGGCAGCTCGATTGCGCCGGTTTCGATAAATCCGTTGCGGCGATGCCAGTCCTGCGGCCGGCTCTCGTCGCATTCGCTCGAGGTCATCAGTAGGCGGGCGCCTTCGCCGCGCATCGCCGCTTCCCAGGCGAGAAACAGCGCGGTGCCGACGCCCGACCGGCGGTGGCCGGGAAGGTATAGGGAACCCTGCCCCAGAAGCGGGAGAAGCGCAGGAAGCCGACGATCTCGCCGTCCTCCCGGGCGACGAGATATTCGCCGAGCGCCACACATCGCGATACCCATGCCCTGCCGGCGCTGGCATCCTCGTGCACCAGCCAATCGATATCCGCCTGGCTGGCGCTCGCCACCTCCACCATGGCGGCGATTACTTCTTGTCCAGCGCGTGAGGGCGGCCGAAATCGGGTGCATCGACGTCCTGACCGGCCTGGACGATCGAGCGGCGGATGGCGCGCGTGCGGGTGAAAAGTTCGAAAATCTTATCGCCCTCACCCCAGCGGATCGCCCGCTGCAGATAGGCGAGATCCTCCGAGAAGCGCGCCAGCATTTCGAGGATCGCATCGCGATTATGCAGGCAGACGTCGCGCCACATGGTCGGGTCGGAGGCGGCGAGACGGGTGAAATCGCGAAAGCCGGAAGCGGAATATTTGATGACTTCCGATTCCGTCACCGTCTCCAGATCGTCGGCGGTGCCGACGATGTTGTAGGCGATGATATGCGGCAGGTGCGAAACGATCGCGAGCACCTTGTCATGGTGTTCCGCATCCATCTCGTCGACCTTCGAGCCGAGCGCCTCCCAAAAGCCGCGCAGCCGCTTCAGCGCCGTCTCGTCGGTACTCGCGACCGGCGTGAAGATGCACCAGCGGCCTTCAAAAAGGCCGGGGAAGCCGGCATCGGGACCGGATTTTTCCGTGCCGGCCAGCGGGTGGCCGGGGATGAAATGCACATTCTCAGGCATATGCGGCTGCATCTGCGCGATGACGGACGCCTTGGTCGAGCCGACATCGGTGACGATTGCGCCGGGCTGGAGGTTGCCGGCGATTTCCTTGGCCACGCTTTCCGAAGCGCCGACCGGCACCGAAACGATGATGAGGTCGGCATGCTTGACGGCCTCTGCCGAAGAGGTCGTATAGCGATCGCCGAGGCCAAGCTCCTCCGCACGCTTCAGCGTATCGGCGCTGCGTGTGGCGACGACGATCTCTTTCGTCAGCCCGAGCCGGCGAATGTCGTGGGCGAGCGAAGATCCGATCAGGCCGATGCCGATCAGCGCGATTCGGTCAAACAGCACGCTCATGCCTGACGTCCCATGAATTCGCGGAGTGCTGCAATGACGCCGCGATTGGCCTCTTCAGGACCGATGCTCATGCGCAGCGCATTGGAAAAGCCGTAGCTGCGCACGGCGCGCAGGATGTAACCGCGGCTCGTCAGAAGTTCGTCCGCATCCGCGGCACGCTTGCCGTCGATCTCGGGGAAATGGATGAGGACGAAATTGGCGACCGAAGGCGTGACTTTCAGTCCGATCGCTTCCAGCGCCTCCGTCAGCGTTTCCACCCACATCTGGTTGTAGGAGACGGCCTGCTGGACGAAAGCCTGGTCGCGGATGGCCGCGGCACCGGCAGCGATCGCCGCCGCATTCAGGTTGAACGGCGCACGGACGCGGTTCACCGCGTCGACGATCTCGGCCGGCGCATACATCCAGCCGACGCGCAGCGCCGCCAGACCGTAAGCCTTCGAAAAGGTGCGGGTCATCACCACGTTGGAGCTGGAAGACACGACCTCGATGCCGGCTTCGTAGTCGTTGCGGCGCACATATTCGGCGTAAGCCGCATCGAGCACGAGGACGACGTGTTTCGGCAGGCCCGCCTGCAGGCGGCGGATTTCGCTGACCGGAACATAGGTGCCGGTGGGATTGCCGGGATTGGCGATAAAGACGATCTTCGTCCTTTCCGTCACCGCGGCAAGGATCGCGTCGACATCGACGGTATAGTCCTTTTCCTTCACGACGACGGGTGTTGCACCCGTGCCCATGATCTGGATCTTGTAGACCAGGAAGCCGTGCTCGGTGATGATGCCCTCGTCGCCGGCGCCAAGATAGACATGGCAGAGCAGGCCGAGCAGTTCGTCCGAACCGTTGCCGCAGAGGATGTTTGCCGGATTGAGGCCGTGCACGGCGGCGATCGCCTCGCGCAGTTCGATCGCCTGCCCGTCGGGATAACGTCCCAGATTATCGGCAGCCGCCTTGACCGCCTCGATCGCTTTCGGGCTGGCGCCGAGCGGCGTTTCGTTGGAAGAGAGCTTGTAGACGCGGGCAACACCCGGCGCATGTTCCTTGCCCGGCACATAGGATGCGATATCGAGAATACCGGGACGCGGAACGGGCTTGCTGATCTCAACGCTCATGGGTCGACCTTGGATTTTCCGGAAAATGACCCAGTGGCATTAAAGCGGAATGCGGTTCTTGTCGAGAGCCGGGAACGGGCTCACCGGTTGCGCGTCGTCGGCACGCCGTGCGGTGCGAGCACCGGCACGAAGACGCGGCGGGAGGCGCGTGCCGCCACCGGCAGTCCCTGATAGAGCCGCTTCTGCGCCTCGACGATGATGACGCCCGAAAAGGCCGGCCACAGCGTCCGGCCGATCCGCTCGAAGGCGCGGCGAAGCCGCAGGATGGTCCTGAGTTTCGAGGGCGGAAAGAACAGCGCTTCGGCCGTCGCGCCGGGCGTGAAATTCGTCTCGCGCAGCAGATGCGTCAGCTGACCGCGCGAATAGGGCCGGCCCGAACCGAAGGGCGTATGCTCCATGCGGGCCCAGACGCCGCGCCGGTTCGGCACGACGATGACAAGCCGTCCGCCCGGTGCCAGCACCCGCCAGAGTTCCTTCAGCGTCTCGCGCGGGCTTTCCGCAAATTCCAGCGAATGCACCATCAACACCCGGTCGATCGAGGAATCCGGCAGCGGCAGTTCCTCATCGAAAATCAGCGTCGTCGACGACAGCGAGCCCATCGGCCAGTTCACCGCGCCCTGCCCGGCCGGCATGAAGGCAAAGGTGCGCTCGGTATCGGCCTGGAACCGATCGAGGAAGGGCACGGCATAACCGAGACCGACCAGACGCTCCTGCGGCAGGCGCACCCAGAGCGAGGCCAGCGCCATGGCGATCGACTGCTCGGCAAAACGCCCGAGGTCGGAATGATAGAACTGACGTAGGTCGACGATATCGGCGTGCATTGCGACAAATGTTATCAGCGGGCGGTTGGACTTCAAGGCCGGAACCTCTACATTCCCGCGAGACTCGCAGGACAAAGGATTATTGAACGATGAAACCTTTGGAATTAGCCGTTTTTCTCTGCCGCACCGATAATTTCGGCGTTCTCGTGCACGATCCGGAGACGGGATTTACCGCGGCGATCGACGCGCCGGAGGAGGCGCCGATCCTGGAAGCGGCGACACGGCGCGGCTGGAAGATCACGCATATCTTCACCACCCATCATCACACCGATCACGTTGCCGCCAATCTGGCGCTGAAGGAGCAGTTCGGCTGTGAAATCATCGGCCCGATCAACGAGGCCGTCGCCATTCCCGGCCTCGACCGGACGATGGCGGATGGCGACAGGTTCCTCTTCGGCAACCACACGGTCAACGTGATCGAGACGCCGGGACACACCGCCGGCCACATCTGCTACCACTTCGTCGACGACAAGCTGCTTTTTGCCGCCGACACGCTGTTTGCTCTCGGCTGCGGCCGCCTGTTCGAGCGCCCCGCGGCCGACATGTGGCATTCGCTGCAGAAACTTGCCGTGCTGCCCGATGAGACGGCCATCTATTTCGGCCACGAATATACACTCTCCAACGCCCGCTTCGCACTGACGGTCGATCCCGACAATGAACGCCTGAAGAGCCGCGCCGCCGAGATCGAAGCCTTGCGCGCCGAGGGCAAGTTCACCATCCCGACGACGCTGGGACTGGAAAAGGAAACCAATCCTTTCCTGCGCGCCGGCGATCCGGCGATCCGCCGCAACCTGATCATGGAAGGCAAGACGAACGAGGAAGTCTTCGCCGAGATCCGCAAGCGCAAGGACAATTTCTGATGTCGCCCGAGGACATCGTCCGGCAACTTGGCATGCAGCCGCATCCGGAAGGCGGCTGGTACGTCGAGACATTCCGCGATACGGCGGGCGGAGAGCGCGGACATTCCACCGCGATCTATTACCTCCTGACCAGCGGGCAGCGCTCGCACTGGCATCGCGTCCACGACGCCGCCGAAATCTGGCATTACTACGCCGGCGCGCCGCTGGCGCTGCACCGTTCGCAGGACGGGGCGGCAAGCGAGACCCTGACGCTCGGACCGAATCTGATCGCAGGCGAGCGGCCGCAGGCAATCATTCCCGCCAATTGGTGGCAATCGGCCGAGACCCTTGGCGATTTCACCCTGGTCGGCTGCACCGTTTCGCCCGGTTTCGTATTTTCAAGCTTCGAAATGGGCCCGCCCGGCTGGACGCCCGGCGGCTAGAGCCTTTCCTGGTTAGAACCTATTCCGCCGCGGCCGGCCGCGGCCGGGACTTGCGACGGAACATCTCCTGGGCGGCCAGCACCGCCCCGCCGGTGACGAGCAGGCAGGCGAGCGCGATCCGCCAGCTCGGCTCGGCAAATCCGAACAGCGTCAGGATCAGCGTCGAAAGCAGCGGTGCTGCATAACTTGCCGCGCCGAGGATCTGGATATCGCCGTTCTTGACGCCGTAATCCCAGGCGTAGAAGGCAGCGCCGACCGGCAAAAGCCCGAGCCCGATGACGGCGATCCATTCGAAGCCCGTTGCCGGCCAGACGGTCGCCTCGAGGCCGAGATGGCAGAAGAACGACAGGATTGAGGTCGCAAGGCAGAAACCGGTGACGACGTCGGTGGAGACCGCCTCGAAGCGGCGCGTCAACAGCGAATAGCCCGACCAGGTGAAGACGCAGAGGAAGGCGGCGCCGTAACCGACGGCATAGGCGCCGTCGAAATCGATGCCGTTGCGGCCGACGATCAGGAACGTGCCGCAAAGCCCGGCCAGCGCGCCCGCCACGTGATACCAGCGCAGCCGTTCGCCCGGCAGCAGCGCCGAGCCGACGACGATCAGCAGCGGCCAGAGATAGGCGATCAGCCCCGCTTCCACCGCCGGCGCGTTCCTGAGCGCGGTGAAATAGAGGAAATGGTAGCCGAAGAGCCCGGCAATGCCGGTCAGCCAGACCTTTGCCGGCTGCTTCAGCAGCGTCAGCCGCGACGGGTTGAGAATAAGCACGACGAGGCCGGGGACGCTGCCGATCGCAAAGCAGATGGCCGAAAGCTGGAACGGCGGCATCTTGCCCGAAGCAGCCGTAAACAGCGCCAGGAACGACCACATCAGAATGGCCGCAAAACCGATCAACGTCGCGCGAAGCTTCACCTGTCCCCCTTCACGGAGGCGAAAGCTCCGTCAGCTGACGCTGCCGTATTTGACGGCAGTGATCGTCACCATTCCATATTCGGTTGGAATGCGCACATAGACCGGAGCATATACATTTGCCGCGTCCGACTTGGCAAACCAGATTTCCATGCGGTCGCTCTTGCTCAGATAGTCGATATCCTTGCGGCCCTTCTTGTAGCCCGAGCGCGGCACGAAGCGCACGCCGCAGACAACCGCCTTGCCCTTGAAGCCGTCGGTCGAAAAATCCTTGTCGCCCTTCGGCGAGAGCACCAGATCCATGCGCGTCTCGCCATCGAAGATCGGCAGCGTCTGCGAGCAGACCTTGGTGTCGCCGGTGAAGACCAGGCCGGAGATCGGGTCGAGCACCGAGCGCATGTCGCGCGGTGTAACGTCGATCCAGTTCTTCGGCCGCTTCGGCTGCGGGGTCGTCGTCGCCGAGATGATATCGCCGTTGCGATAGCTGACCTCGTAGACGCGGGCTTTCTTGCCTTTCTTGTAGTAGAGCGAATATTTCAGCGCCTGCAGCCGGTCGTTACGGACGACGCCGCTGACGCTGGTCTTTGCCGAGATGGTCGTGACCAGATCGGCAAGGCCGGCGGATTTGATATCGCCGGCGATCGTGTAGCTGTGATCGTCCTCGATCTGCGTCAGGAACGCGGCGCGCGCGATCGGCAGGCCGGCAAGCGTCACCCGGTATACCGTTCGGTGCTGGATCTCGGCCGCCGATGCCGGTATGGCAAGAAGCGCGGCGATGGCCGAAATGAAAATGCGTCTGCCCGAATGAGCCATGTGTGAAGCCTTGTCTTGCCGCGCGCGGCAGTCCTTGCCGAAACGCTCTATACGCCCGCCATGCCGGGAAGAAAACAGCAGCTTTTTGACAGAATTGCGGGAAAGGCCAAGGTTTGGCTTGACGCGAGCAGGCTCTCTGACTATAGAACCGCAACTTTCCAATCATGCCTGTTGGATTGCGAGCCCGGTTTTGCCGGGGATGGCAATTCGATGGCCCGAGAAAAACAAGAATAGGTGTTCCATGTCCCGCGTGTGCGAATTGACCGGCAAGGCCGTCCTGACTGGTAACAATGTCAGCCATGCCAACAACAAGACCAAGCGCCGGTTCCTGCCGAACCTGTGCCAGGTAACGCTGATTTCCGACGCTCTCAACCAGCGTTATCGTCTTCGCGTTTCGGCTGCTGCTCTTCGTTCCGTCGAGCATCGTGGCGGCCTCGATGCCTTCCTGCTGAAGGCCAGCGAAAACGAACTGTCGATGCGCGCACGTCTGCTGCGCCGCCAGATCGTCAAGAAGACCGCCGAAGCGGCTGTTGCTGCCTAAGCTTCCGCCCTTCTTGCATAAGGCTTCAAAGGCTTGAACGGGTGAAACCGGACAAGCCTTTTGCTTTGCCGGATCGTCTCTCCAACTGGTGGCATCACCCAGGATAAAAAAATGCTGAAGACCCGCTATACCATCGCCTATGTCGCGCTGATGACGCTCGTCGTCGTCGCCTCCAACTTCCTCGTTCAGTTTCCGCTGAACGCCGAAGTCGCCGGCATCAACCTCGCTGACATCCTGACCTGGGGCGCCTTCTCCTATCCGGTCGCCTTCCTGATCACCGATCTGACCAATCGCCAGTTCGGCCCGCAGGCCGCCCGCAAAGTGGTCCTTGCCGGTTTCGTCGTCGGCGTCAGCCTCTCCTTTTTCACCTCAGCGCCGCGTATCGCCATTGCCTCCGGCTCGGCCTATCTCGCCGGCCAGCTGCTCGATATCGCCGTCTTCAACCGCCTTCGCCGCCAGGCCTGGTGGCGCGCGCCGCTCATCGGCTCGCTGATCGGCTCAGCGCTCGATACGGTGATGTTCTTTTCGCTTTCCTTTGCCGCGTTTTTCGTCTTCCTCGGCCCGAACGAGCCTTTTGCGCTGGAGGCGGCTCCCATCCTTGGCGCTTTCGCTGCCGAGGCGCCGCGCTGGATTTCCTGGGCGATCGGCGATTTCGCCGTCAAGATGATCGTCGGCCTGGTCATGCTGCTGCCCTATGGCGCGCTGATGAACGTGTTGCGGCCGATGCAGCCCGCCCGCGCCAACTGAACTCGGCGGAGAAGTCACCGACGCCGCCGGACCGCACCGGCGGCGATGGCGGGGTGCAGCAGTACCTCCGCAGCCAGATCATCTAGTTCCCGCGATGAATCGAGCCTGAGGACGGACGCTGTCTGCGTCTCCAGCCATTGCTCATGCGCTGCAAGACTGCGGCGTTCCGGACCGGCCGTATCATAACTTGCCGCCCATTCCAGGAATTCTCCGCTTTTGGCTTCCATGTCGCCGCCAGGCCCGATCCTGTTTCCGTATCGCGCCGCCTCGCGCGCACGGATTCGCGCCATTCGAAGCTCCGGTTCGATCCTCAGGAACACGATCAGATCGTAGAGCGGCTCGAGCGGCCTTCCCCATTTCAGCGCCGATCCGGAAAGAACCCAGCCGCCGGGCCGCCGCGTCTCCTCGAGCAGCAGCCTTATGCGCTCGCCGGCATCCCGCGGTGTCGTGAATGGCGGATCGGTCGGCAGCCAGAAGAAATCGTCGGTGTCGAGATGGGCGATATCCAGCTTTTCGCAAAGCGCACGGCCGAGCGACGTCGTGCCGGAACCGGACGCACCCATCACATGAATATGCACCATGATTTTCCTCCGAAAACCGCCGCTTCTGCGATACCGCCAGCGGGATAACCGAGGCATGTGACGTCAATCTGACGATCCGAGCAATTGCGGCTCTTCGGCGAGCCGGAATTCCAGCATCAGATTGCGCTGCAGAATGGAATGGTTGTCGTCCGACACCAGAACGATATGGGTGGTGCCGTCGGCCGCCTGAAAAGCATCGAGACCTTCCATATTGTCGATCTGCGAATTGAAATTGCCTTCGAGCAGCAATTCGCCCTCGACCACCGCCCCCGGCCTGATATCGGCGCCCTTGATGCGGCGAAGGCGCATGCCGATGCCCTCGGCCATGTTGAAGCGGCGTTCCAGCAGCAGCAGGTCGCCGTTCGGCAGGAAGGTCCCGTCGGTGACGTCGAAACTCCCGTCCCGCGCCACCGCAAAACGCCCTTTCAGCGGCCCGCTGAGAATCGCCGCCACCCGGTTGCCCTCGCTGTCGAGGCCGCGCTCCGAGACCACAACCACACCGCCCTTGAGCGGGCTCGATGCCGGCGCAACAGCAATCGTCTCGATGCCGCGATTGTCCTTCAGCATCTTGCGCGGAATAAGGAGCGGAAGGGTGCCGATTGCCCGCGATTCGGCAAAGCCCGGGCCGGGATAGATATCGACCCGATGATCCTGCTCGAAGGAGACCAGGATCCGGTCGCCGTCGAGCGCCAGGCCCTCGGCATCCATATATCCCTTGCCTTCCAAACTCAGGCCTGCACGGTTCTTCATCGGGGTGATCTCGATATCCGAAAGGCCCGAGAGCTTGCCCTTGGCATCGCGCTCGATGCTGCCGGTCAGCCACTGGCCGGTATCGAGCACGACCACGAAATGCTTCTGGTCCGGCCGAAAACGGATGGAGGAAAGCGAGCCGAACAGCGCCTTGCCGGAAACCATCTCCAGCCCGCCGAGAAATTCCAGCGATCCGAATTTCGTCTCCGAAAAGCCGATCCTGAAATCTGATATTTGCCGGCTAATGACCGGCACCTCGCCACCCGCCCATGAGGGGCTAGCGCCTGTTGCGATGCAAAGAGCGATCGACGCCGCAAGGCAGAGGCGCTTGCCTGTCATTCCGGACATTTCCCTGAAGCGGCGTCAGCCGGCACGGCGCAGCCGGCCGCCGCGCGGCTGGGCGGATTGATCTTCGAAAAGCGAGGCAAGCTGCTCGGTCATCGCGCCGGCGAGCTCGTCGGCATCGACGATCGTCACGGCCCGGCGGTAGTAGCGCGTCACGTCGTGACCGATACCGATCGCCAGCAGTTCCACCGGTGAACGGGTCTCGATCCGTTCGATGACGGCACGCAAATGCCGCTCCAGATAATTGCCGGGATTGACCGACAGCGTCGAATCGTCCACCGGCGCCCCGTCCGAGATCATCATCAGGATGCGGCGCTGTTCGCGGCGCGCAAGCAGACGGTTATGCGCCCAGATCAGCGCCTCGCCGTCGATATTTTCCTTCAGCAGGCCCTCGCGCATCATCAGCCCGAGATTGGCGCGCGCCCGCCGCCACGGCGCATCTGCCGATTTGTAGACGATGTGGCGCAGGTCGTTGAGGCGGCCCGGCGTCTGCGGCTTGCCGCCGGCAAGCCAGCTTTCACGCGCCTGCCCGCCCTTCCAGGCCTTTGTTGTGAAGCCGAGGATCTCGACCTTGACGCCGCAGCGCTCCAGCGTGCGGGCAAGAATGTCGGCGCAGGTGGCGGCGACCGTGATCGGCCGGCCGCGCATCGAGCCGGAATTGTCGATGAGCAGGGTGACGACCGTATCGCGGAACTGCGTGTCGCGCTCCATCTTGAAGGAGAGCGCCTGCATCGGATCGATGATGATGCGCTGCAGCCGGGCCGGATCGAGATAACCTTCCTCCAGGTCGAAATCCCAGGAGCGGTTCTGCTGCGCCATCAGGCGGCGCTGCAGCCGGTTGGCGAGGCGGCCGACGGCGCCCTGCAGATGCGCCAGCTGCTTGTCGAGGAAGGCGCGCAGGCGCTCCAGCTCAGCGGTGTCGCAGAGCTCCTCGGCGGTGATGATCTCGTCGAACTCTTCGGTATAGACGTGATAATCGACCTTCTCGTTGAAATCGGCGAATGGCGTGTTCGGACGGCGGGTCTCGCCCGGCGTTTCCGAATCGTCCTCGCCCTCTTCCATCATGTCGTCGTCGGAGATTTCGGCGCCTTCGGTCTCGCCGTCCTCCATCTGTTCGTCGGCGACTTCACTGTCCTCGACCGGGGCGGCATCGGTGCCGGCATCCTCGTCGACCTCGTCCTGATCCTGCTCGTCGCCGCTCGGCTGGTCTTCCTGCTCCGACTGATCGTCATTGTCGGCTTGGCTGTCGTCGTCGCCGTATTCTTCGGCCATTTCCATGGCCGACAGCATGTTGCGGATTACCTTGGCGAAGGCCTGCTGGTCGTTGATCGCGCCCGACAGGTTGTCGAGCTCGGAGCCCGCCTTGTCCTCGATGAAGCCGCGCCAGAGGTCGAGCACCTTGCCGGCGGAGGTCGGCGGGCGCTGGCCGGTCAGCTTCTCGCGCACCATCATCGCGACGGCTTCGCCGATCGGTGCGTCTTCCTGGCGCTCGATGCCGGTGAAGTTCGCCTTGGAGTATTTCTCCTCTGTCATGGAGCGCAGGTTCGAGGCCATGCCCTCCATCCGCAGCGCGCCGATCGATTCGACGCGCGCCTGCTCGACCGCGTCGAAGATCACCCGGGCGTCCGAGCCCTGCGGCGCCATCGTCGCATGCACCTTCTCGTCATGGCAGGCAAGCCGCAGCGCCATGGAATCGCCGAGCCCGCGGGTGACCGCCAGCTCATGCGCCGTCGGCCGCTTGGAAAGCTCCGGCAGGCGGATGCGCTCGCCGGTCATGCCCGGCCGTTCGTTGGCGAAGGTTACCTCGACATCGCCGTCGCCGGCGACCGAGCGCACGCAGCCGGATATCGCCCGGCGCAACGGCTCGACATCGACGGGCGCGCCGGGCTTTGCTTTCGAATTGTCACCGCGAGCTGCCATGATCGGTCGGTCTCAGGCTCCGAGAACGATGTTGGCGGCACTTTCCTTCAGCTCGACGCCGAAGGCGCGCTGATAGTGCTCGGCAACCAGCGGCCGCTCCAGCTCGTCGCACTTGTTGAGGAAGGTGGTGCGGAAGGCGAAGGCGAGATCGCCGAAGATCTCGGCGTTCTCGGCCCAGGCAATGACCGTGCGCGGGCTCATGACGGTCGACAGGTCGCCGTTCATGAAGGCGGCGCGGGTCAGATCCGCGACACGCACCATCTTCGACACGATCTCGCGGCCTTCCCTGTCCTTGCCGAAGCTCTTCACCTTGGCGGCGACGATATTCACTTCGTGATCATGCGGCAGGTAGTTCAGCGTCGTGACGATCGACCAGCGGTCCATCTGCGCCTGGTTGATCTGCTGCGTGCCGTGATAAAGGCCGGTGGTGTCACCGAGGCCGATCGTATTGGCGGTCGCAAACAGGCGGAAAGCCGGGTGCGGCCGGATGACGCGGCTCTGGTCGAGCAGCGTCAGGCGGCCGGAGGATTCGAGCACGCGCTGGATGACGAACATCACATCGGGACGACCGGCATCATATTCGTCGAAGACGAGGGCGACATTGTGCTGATAGGCCCAGGGCAGGATGCCGTCCTTGAATTCGGTGACCTGCAGCCCGTCCTTGACGACGATCGCGTCCTTGCCGACGAGATCGATACGGCTGACATGGCTGTCGAGGTTGATGCGCACGCAGGGCCAGTTGAGCCGTGCCGCCACCTGTTCGATATGCGAGGACTTGCCGGTGCCGTGATAGCCGGAGATCATCACGCGTCGGTTATGGGCAAAGCCTGCGAGAATGGCGAGCGTCGTGTCGCGGTCGAACAGATAGTCGGGATCGAGGTCCGGCACATAGGCGTCGCCCTTGCTGTAGGCGGGAACGCGGATGTCCGAATCGATGCCAAAGGTCTCGCGGACCGAAACGGTGGTATCGGGCAGTTCAGATATATCCAGGTCGATCTTGCTCATCATGTCTCCAAGGCGGGTGATGCCACCCGGCCATACTGTCTCAGGCCATGTCGCAACCGTGACGCCGCGATTTCATCCGCGCCCGTCCAGGTCGGAACGTCGGCGATACTTCTCCGGGACTGAAACGAAACCTCGGCGGGATGATGACCGCTTGCGAGCATTCTTGAAAGAGTCCCGGACAAGAAACGCCGCGTCCGGAAGGTCGGCGGAGGCGATGGGTAAACACGCAAATAGGAGCCGCGTTTGCCTGCGGCCTCAGCCGATTTGGACCATACCCGATTGAAGCCTAAGAGCAAGGACGGGAATTAACAAAAACCGTTCTGCTTCAACAATTGATAGGCCTGGATGACGGCGCGGAAACGCTCCTCCGAGCCGCGGTCGCCGCCATTGGCATCCGGATGGTGCTTCTTGACCAGTTCCTTGTAGCGGCTCTTGATCTCCGCCGACGTCGCATTGGCATGCAGCCCCATCGTATCGAAGGCTTTGCTTTCCAGCGATTTCAGCTTGCGCGCCTGGGGAAACCGCGGGCCGCTGCCCTTGCCGCCTTCCTTGACGAAGCCGAAGGGATCGCGAACGCGCGTATAGGCGCCGGAGCGGACTTCCGAATGCAGCGGACTGTCCTTCGCCGATTTGTTGACGCCGACCGTCCATGTCGGCCGGTGGCCGGTGATCGCCTCTTTCTGGTATCGCGCGATCTCGCCGTCCGACAGACCGGAGAAATAGTTGTAGCCCTTGTTGTATTCCTTGACGTGCTCGAAGCAGAACAAAAAGAACTGGCCTTCCGCATTGCGTCCGACGGGAGCGCGATGCGAACCTTTCTTGTCGCAGCCGTCCCATTGACAGGTAGGCGGCGCCTGCTCTGTCTCCTGCTCGCGTTTGCGGCGTGTTCGGATGCGATCGAAATATTTGGAATCAAGTCTCATGGCGGCGCTAATTATGGGGCTGTCGGAAGGCGACAACAAGAATTGACAAATGGGAATGTTGCTGGCTTGGTGGGAACCCCTTTCGCGCAACAGCAAGACCGGATGATGACTCTCAGGACCCGCATCGAAGAGAAACTTGTCGAAGCCTTCGCCCCCGAACGCCTGAGCGTCATCGACGAAAGCCACCTGCATGCCGGCCACCAGCCCGATATCACAGGCACCGGCGAAACCCACATGCGGGTGAGGATCGTTTCGGCAAAATTTGCCGGCCTGTCGCGGCTGGCGCGCCACCGGGCGATCACCGAACTGCTGAAGCCGGAGCTCGATGCCGGCCTGCATGCGCTGGCCGTCGAACCGGCAGCACCCGGCGAGGCGACGCGATGGTAGAACCGCAGCCTATATAGGAACCGGCTGCCTTCGCGCCAAGCCGATCAGGCCGGCTTTGCGCCGTCTTCCCCGGCCGGCCGGATGCGCAGCTTGGTGATGCGGTTCTTCTCCCGCTTCATGACGACGAAACGTTTGCCATAAAAGGTGAAGGCCTGGCGCTCTTCCGGAATGGTCATCGATTCATGGATGACGAGGCCGGCGATCGTCGTCGCCTCCTCGTCGGGCAGGTTCCAGTCGAGCGCACGGTTGAGGTCGCGGATCGGCACGCCGCCGTCGACGACGATCGAACCATCCGCCTCCTGGCGCACGCCCTGAATCTCGATGTCGTGCTCGTCGGAAATGTCGCCGACGATTTCCTCGAGAATATCCTCGAGCGTGACGATGCCCTGCACCTCGCCATATTCGTCGACGACGACGGCGAAATGCTGTTTGCGGCGCAGGAAGGCATTCAGCTGGTCTTCGAGGTTGGTGCTGTCGGGCACGAACCACGGCTTTTGCGCGATCTTGACGATGTCGAGGTTCTGCGGCTCCATGTTCGGTTCGGCCAGTGCCCGCAGGAGATCCTTGGCATGGACGACGCCGATGATGTTGTCGATCGTGCCGCGCCACAGCGGCATGCGCGTATAAGGGCTCTCGAGGATGGCGCGCACCACCGTTTCCGGCGGATCGTCGGCATTGATCGCCCGCATCGCGGTGCGGTGGACCATGATGTCTGACAATTCCAGCTCACCGAGGTCGAGCACGCCGCCGAGCCGGTCGCGATCGGCCTTTACCACCGAGCCCTCGCGGTGGAGCAGATCGACAGCGCCGCGCAGTTCCTCATGCGCCGTCAGCATCGATACCTCCCGTGAGAGATTGATGCCGAACAGTGCCAGAATCCGCCGTACGATCGCATTGACGAAGGAGGACGCCGGCCCGACGACGGCGACGAAAAGCCTGGCTGGAAGCGCCACCGCAAGCGCGAAGCGCTCCGGCGTCGAGATCGCCCAGCTCTTCGGCAGCACTTCCGCGAAGATGACGAGGATGACGGTCATCGCCAGCGTCGCCAGCGCCACGCCGGAACTGCCGAACAGCCCGAGAAACAGGCTGGTGGCGATCGACGACGACAGGATATTGGCGAGATTGTTGCCGATCAGCAGCGCGCCGATCAGCCGGTCGCGCCGCTCGATCAGCTGGCGCACGAGGCCGGCGCGCTCGTCGCCGTTGACCTCAAGCGTATGGATGCGGCTGCGCGAAACGGCGGTCAGCGCGGTTTCCGAGCCGGAAAAGAAGGCGGACATCAGCACGAGCGCCGTGATCGAAAGGATCTCCGGCCAATATGTCGCGAGAAATGCCAGAGCACCTTCGACCGTCATCAGGGGTGTTTTTCCCTGAGAAAGCTGATCACCTCGGAGGCGGGAACGTCGTCGGCGACGAAGGACTGGCCGATGCCGCGCGTCAGGATGAAGGTGAGCTTGCCGCCCTTGACCTTCTTGTCCTGCGCGATCGCATCCATCAGCACCTCGGCCGGCGGCAGCTCGGCCGGAATGTCGGACATCCGGGTCGGCAGGCCGACCGCCTGCAGATGCCGCTCGACGCGGCGCGCATCGTCGGGGCTGGCAAGGTTCATCCGTGCGGAGAATTCATGCGCCAGCACCATGCCGATCGAAACGCCTTCGCCGTGCACAAGGCGGCGGCTGTCATAGGCGGTCGCCGCTTCCAGCGCATGACCGAAGGTATGGCCGAGATTGAGCAACGCCCGCTGGCCGGTCTCCCGCTCGTCGGCGACGACGACATCGGCCTTCGCCTGGCAGCTGGCGGCGATCGCCGCGATGCGGGCGGCGCCCCCGGCAAACACGGCCTTCCAGTTCGTTTCCAGCCAGGCGAAGAAATCCGGCTTGTCGATCAATCCGTATTTCGCGACCTCGGCGTAACCGGCGCGGAATTCCCGTTCGCTCAGCGTATTCAGCACATCGGTGTCGGCCAGGACCAGGTCCGGCTGGTGAAAAACGCCGATCAGGTTTTTGCCCTGGCGGGAATTGATGCCGGTCTTGCCGCCGACGGAAGAATCAACCTGCGCCAGCAACGAGGTCGGCACCTGCACGAAGCGCACGCCGCGGCGAACGATGCCGGCCGCAAATCCAGAGAGGTCGCCGATGACGCCGCCGCCGAGCGCGATGACGCAGTCGTTGCGCTCGACGCGGGCTTCCAGCACCTTGTCGCAGGCCGTCATCAGATGTTCGAAACTCTTGGTCTTCTCGCCGGCCGGCAGCACGACCGCAGCCGAGGCGACACCCGCATCAGCAAGGCTGGCAACGAGCGCGTCGAGATAAAGCGGCGCGACATTTTCGTCGGTGATCACAGCCGCCTTGCGGCCCTTGAGGCGCGAGGCGATCTCGGCTCCGGCCCGCGCAATCAGCCCCGGCCCGATCAAGATATCGTAGGCGCGCTCGCCGAGCGGCACATGCACGGTCTGGACGGCCGGGGCGGAGCTTATCGCATTCATGACGCTGTATTTTCCTTCTGAGCTTCGATCACCGCCATCAGCACCTCGTCGGCCATGATTTCCTTGCGCACATCGCGCGAGAGCACGGTGAGATCGGCCTGGGCGTAGATCGGATATCGTGCGTTCATCAGGTTTTCGAGCGTCTGCTTCGGATTTTCGGTCTTGAGCAGCGGCCGGGTGTCGCGTTTGTTGACCCGTTCCCAGAGCACGTCGAGATCCGCCTTCAGCCAGACCGAAAGGCCGCCCCTCTTGATATGCCTGCGCGTCCGCTCGTTGACGAAGGCGCCGCCGCCGGTGGAGACAACGCGCGGACCGCTCTTCAGCAGACGCTTCATGACCCGCGTTTCCAGCGCCCGGAATTCGTCCTCGCCATAGGCGGCGAAAAGTTCGGCGATCGTCATGCGCGACACCCGCTCGATTTCGTGGTCGCTGTCGATGAAGGGAATGCCGAGCTGGCTGGCGACAATGCGCCCGACCGAGGATTTTCCCGCCCCCATCAGGCCGACAAGGATCAGATTGCGTGAACCGAGCGCGGCGCGAGCTCTGTCTTTCAGGCTGTCAGCAACGGTCAGCAGTGGTTCACTCATCGGTCCATTCACACTTTGTTTGCAAACCGTATCGACAAATGCAGCTGGAGCGTCAAGTCGCGGACAAGGGAATCATCGCTTGAATACCGCTTCTTGCACTTGCATATACGCTTCTTATAACAGAAGCAGAGCATGAAGGAGTTGCCGGATGCCGAGCCTGTTCCGTTTTCTGTTCGTCTGCGCGATCCTCGCCGGGACGGTTTACGGAGCGATGTGGGCGCTTGCGACCTTCGTGGAGCCCGAGCCGCGCGACGTGACGATCCGCATTCCGTCCGAACGGGTCAATCCGCCGGCGACGGGCACGATCGACACCACCGGGAAGTGAGCGACATGAGGGATCTCGGCCGCGTCCATGTGGAATCCTTCCTGGAAATGATGAGCGCCGAACGCGGCGCCGCCGCCAACACGCTGCAATCCTATGAGCGCGATCTCGATGACATCAGGTCCTTCCTGAACGGCCGCAGCATCAGGTTGACCGAAGCCGCCTCCGCCGACCTTTCCGCCTATCTCGCCTCGCTCGCCAGCCGGGGTTTCAAGCCCTCCTCGCAGGCGCGCCGGCTTGCGGCCATGCGGCAGTTCTACAAGTTCCTCTACGCCGAGGGCATTCGCACCGACGACCCCACCGGCGTGCTCGACGCGCCGAAGAAAGGCCGGCCGCTGCCGAAGACGATGGGGGTCGAGGAGGTCGGCAGGCTGCTATTCCAGGCGCAGACCGAGGCCGACGATCCGGCCCCGGGTCAGTTGCAGCGCCTGCGCATGCTGGCGCTCTTGGAGCTGCTTTATGCCACCGGCATGCGCGTCAGCGAGCTCGTCTCGCTTCCCGCCCGCGTCCTCGACCAGGAGGGCCGCTTCCTGATGATCCGCGGCAAGGGCAACAAGGAGCGGCTAGTGCCGTTGTCGCAATCGGCGATCAAGGCCCTGAAATCCTACGGGCGGCTGCTGACGGCCGAAAATGCCGTGGCGAAGGAGCCGCAGGAAAGCCCCTGGCTGTTTCCGGCCGCCTCGAAGGAGGGCTACCTGCCGCGCCAGGTTTTTGCGCGAGACCTGAAGAACCTGGCGATCCGCGCCGGCCTGACGCCGTCGCTGATCTCGCCGCATGTCATGCGCCACGCCTTTGCCAGCCACCTGCTCGCCAACGGCGCCGATCTGCGCGTCGTGCAGGAACTCCTCGGCCATTCGGACATTTCGACCACACAGATCTACACACATGTGCTCGAAGAGAGGCTGCAGCAGCTCGTCCAGACGCATCACCCCCTTGCCAAACAGGCGAAAAAGCACGAATAGGACCGGCGACAAGGGGCGGAGCCAGGAAAACGCCCCGGGCACAAGGAACGGAAACGCACCTCATGCACAATTATCTCGACTTCGAAAAGCCGATCTCCGACCTCGAAGGCAAGATCATCGAGCTGAAGAAGCTCGCAACGGAAGACGAGAGCATCGACACCACCGATGAGATCAGCCGGCTGGAGGTTCGCGTCCGTGAGGCGATCGTCGAAATCTATTCCAAGCTCAATCCCTGGCAGAAGACGCAGGTCGCCCGCCATCCGCAGCGGCCGCACTTCGTCGATTACGCCAAGACGCTGTTCCAGGAATTCACGCCGCTCGCCGGCGACCGCAAATTTTCCGAGGATGCCGCGATCCAGGCGGGTCTTGCCCGCTTCCGCGGCCAGCCTGTCGCCGTCATCGGTCAGGAAAAGGGCAACGACACCAAGTCCCGCCTCAGGCACAATTTCGGCAGCCCCCGCCCGGAAGGCTACCGCAAGGCGATTCGCATCCTCGAAATGGCCGATCGTTTCGGCCTGCCGGTGATTTCGCTGGTGGATACGGCCGGCGCCTATCCCGGCGTCGGCGCCGAAGAGCGCGGCCAGGCCGAGGCGATCGCCCGCTCGACGGAAATGTGCCTCGGCGTCAAGGTTCCGCTCGTTTCCGTCGTCATCGGCGAAGGCGGCTCGGGCGGCGCGATCGCGATCGCCACCGGCAACAGGGTCTATATGCTCGAGCATTCGATCTACAGCGTCATCTCGCCGGAGGGCGCCGCTTCCATTCTCTGGCGCGATTCGACCCGCGCCCGGGAAGCCGCGACCAACATGAAGATCACCGCCGAAGACCTGAAGTCGCTTGGCGTCATCGATGGCATCATTTCCGAGCCGCTCGGCGGCGCCCATCGGGATCCCGACAGCGTCATTGCCACAACCGGCGACGTCATCGCCAATGCGCTGGCCGAAATGGCATCCCGCTCCGGCGAACAGTTGCGCAACGAACGGCGCCAGAAATTCCTCAACATGGGCCGGAATCTGTAAGGCCAGTTGCAGCTCTTTGCCGATTGAGGCCAAACCTTGGCCACATTGATGTTATCTCTAACATTTGCGCTTGCGGGGGCGTTCCTCACACGTCATAGGCTGGTAAGGATTTGTGAAGTATAAGCCGCTTATGATTCTGCCTCGTGCCAGGACTCCTTAGGCGACCGGGTCGCACTTCTTTATGGGCTAGTTTGGATGCGCATACATCATTTTGCCTATGTTTCCCTCATGGCGCTGGCTCTTTCCAGCTGCAATGACGCGTTGGAGACCGCGCAGGTCGACCTTTCCAAGGTCAAGAACAAGGTCGAGCAGCCGCTCCCCCCGCATATCCTCACCGCCATGTCCGCCAAGGGCATGGACCGCAATTCGCCGATCATGATCCGCATCTTCAAGGAAGAAGGTGCCATGGAGATCTGGAAGGCGAAGACCGATAACCGTTTCGACAAGATCGCAGACTACAAGATCTGCGCCTGGTCCGGCCGTCTCGGTCCGAAGGTAAAGACCGGCGACCGGCAGGCGCCGGAAGGTTTCTACGACCTGACGCGCGCCAACCTGAACCCCAATTCGAAATATTATCTGGCGATCAACACCGGCTTCCCGAACCGCTACGACGCGGCGAACGGCCGCACCGGCTCCGACCTGATGATCCATGGCGCCTGCTCGTCCTCCGGCTGCTATTCGATGACCGACCAGCAGGTGCTGGAGATCTATGCCTTCGCCCGCGACGCCTTCAAGGGCGGCCAGGCGACCGTGCAGCTGCAGGCCTTCCCCTTCCGCATGACGGCGGAAAACATGGTCAAGCATCGCCTCGACAGCAATTACGACTTCTGGAAGATGCTGAAGGTCGGCTACGACAATTTCGAAGTGACGAAGCGCCCGCCCGAGGTAGCCGTCTGCGAGAAGAAATACGTCTTCAACCAGCAGGTAACCGATGGCGGCGCTTTCAATGCCGCCGGCAAATGCCCTGCCATGTCGACGCCACCGGCGCTGACGGCCGCGCTTGCGTCCTACGGCAAGACCTATGATGCCGACTATGCCAAGGCGATGAGCAAATATGACGGCATGGCCTGGTACGACCCGTCCGAAGCCGAGCGCAAGGCGGTGGTCGCCAAGCTGCGCAAGGGCCGCGAGCTGGCCTTCGCCCCGACCGGCACCTCGCTGGAAGCCGGCCGCATGGTCAAGGTCGCCGAACTCGAAGACCTGATGGCCAAGCGCACCGCCCAGGGCCTCGCCGCCAAATCAGCGCCGGGCGCCACGCCTGCTGCCCCTGCCCAGCCGCAGGCGCAGCCAATGGCAGTCGCTGCCGCCACCCCGGCGGTCGTGCCGGTGCCGACGCAGAACCCGCTGGCCTTTGCCGCGCCCGAACCGCAGGAAACGGCGGAAGCCGTGGCAAAGAAGCCGTTCTGGAAATTCTGGGCGCGGAACTGAACGGCTTGAAGCCCGTTCTCTACGATCTTCGCGGCCTGAAATGCCCACTCCCCGTGATGAAGACACGCAGGAAGCTCGCCGCCATGGCAAGCGGCGCGCTCATCCGCGTCGACACCACCGATCCGCTGGCCGTGATCGACATGCCGCATTTCTGCAATGAGGACGGTCACGAGCTGGTCGAAACCGAAAAGACCGAAAACGGCCACCGCTTCCTGATCCGCAAGCGCTAGAACTGTTCTGCATTAAATAGTCAGAGCAGATGCCGTCCTAAGCGGCATCATCACAGCTGCCGGCGCATCTCCAATTTACCCTGCCCATGTTCTCGCGGCTGGCGCTCGAAGCCACTCCCGCGCCCAAAATTCATCATACAACTACACAGCTTTTGTATGTTGACATTATACTTGGCTGGTTCTAGCCATAGTGAGCCGGTCGGAGGAACGGCGAGAATAGCGGAGGCTGACTGATCCACATCTTCTGTTTCCACGAGAAAAGGTAAGCGTGCGCCATCAGATCCGATGAGCACGCCGCGACACTTTGCTGTGTCGCCATGAGCCTCTTTCGCGTGACGTTTCCATCGTGCCCGTCCGTGGCCGGCCTTGGAAATCGCAGGAAGCAGGCGAAGCGTGCAGGGATCTTCAGCAAAGCCGGGATACGGACTTCTGAGAATAATCGTCATGCAAATTGGGAGGAGAGCATGAAAAACCTTGTTACACTGGCGGCCGGTCTTATGGTTGCCGCTTCATTCATGAGCAGCGCCGCCAGCGCCCAAACGGTGCTGAAATCGTCCGATACGCATCCGGACGGCTATCCGACTGTTGAGGGCGTCAAATATTTCGGTGAACTGGTGAAGGAGCGCACGCAGGGCCGCTATTCGGTCGAAGTGTACCATTCCGCCCAGCTCGGCGAAGAGAAGGACACGATCGAACAGGTGCGCTCCGGCGTGATCGAGCTCAATCGCGTGTCGATGGCGCCCTTCAACGGCACGGTGAAGGAATCGATCGTTCCGGCCCTGCCCTATATCTTCCGTTCCGAAGAGCACATGCACAAGGTCATGGACGGCGCCGTCGGCGATCAGATCAAGAAGGCGTTCGAACCGGCCGGCCTCGTCGTGCTCGCCTTCTACGATGCCGGCGCGCGTTCGTTCTACAACAAGACGAAGCCGATCAACGCGGTTGCCGATATGAAAGGCCTGAAGTTCCGCGTCATCCAGTCCGACATCTTCGTCGACATGGTGGCGGCCCTCGGCGCCAATGCCACGCCGATGCCCTATGGCGAAGTCTATTCGGGGATCGAAACCGGCGTTATCGACGGCGCGGAAAACAACTTCCCGAGCTACGACACCGCCAAGCATGCGGAAGTGGCGAAGAACTACTCGCTCGACGAGCACACGATCCTGCCGGAGGTGTTCGTCATGAACAAGGCCGCGTTCGACAAGCTGAAGCCCGAGGATCAGGAGATCTTCAAGCAGGCAGCCAAGGACAGCGTCGGCAAGCAGCGCGAACTCTGGGCAGCCAAGGTCGCTGAATCACGCGCCAATGTCGAAAAGCTCGGCGCGCAGATCACCACTCCGGACAAGCAGGGCTTCATCGACGCCATGGCTCCGGTTTACGAAAAGCACGTCAAAGACGACGTGCTGAAGAAGATGGTCGAGGACGTAAAGGCTGTGCAGTAGCCTTCGCCTGCCTCCTTGCGCAGGGCGGCGTGACTTAGCGGGGTGGACGGTTTCTCCACCCCGTTTCACGCTCACGCTTCGCACGCATCTTCATCCATCTCCCGACAGGGAGACTGCCCGCCCGATTTCGACGAGGCCCTCATGTCGAATAACCTGACACCCGTCACCAACGTCCTGGCCCGCCTGAGCAACGCCGCCCTGTGGCTCGCCGGCTCCGGCCTGATCCTGATGACGGTCTTTGTCGCCTGGCAGGTATTCTGCCGCTACGTATTGAACGACTCGCCGAGTTGGACGGAGCCGGGCTCGGTCATGCTGATGAGCTGGTTCATCTTCCTCGGCGCCGCCGTCGGCATCCGGGAGAACAATCATCTCGGTTTCGACGTGCTGCTCTACGTGCTGCCGAAATCCGGCAAGCGTGTCCTGCGCATGATTTCGGATGTGGTCATCCTCGCCTTCGGCGCCGGCATGATCTGGTACGGCGGCGCGCTCATGAGCCTGACCTGGAACACCACCCTGCCGTCGCTGGGCATCTCAGGCGCGTTCGATTATCTGCCGCTCGCCGGCGGCGGTGTCCTCGCGGTGATCTTCTCGCTGGAGCGCATTGTTCTCCGCCTCGCCGGCGAACCGATCGACGACGTGCTGGATGAGATTCTGCCGGCGGAGATCGCCGTCGAGATCGAAAACATCAATGCCGACCCGAACGCCAATTTGAAGGTATAGCGCGATGGAACTCTGGATTCTGTTCGGTGTTTTCACCACCCTGATGCTGATCGGCACGCCGATCGCCTTCTGTCTCGGCGTCGCCAGCTTCGCCACCGTGGCCTATATGGGCCTGCCGCCGCTGGTCATCTTTCAGCGGCTCAATTCCGGCATGAGCGTGTTTTCGCTGCTCGCCATTCCCTTCTTCATCTATGCCGGCGACCTGATGGTGCGCGGCGGCATCGCGAGCCGCATCGTCGCCTTCGCCGCCTCCCTGGTCGGCCATGTGCGCGGCGGCCTCGGCCAGGTCAATATCGTCACCGCCACACTGTTCGGCGGCATTTCGGGTTCGGCGGTGGCAGAGGCCGCTGCCGTCGGGGGCCTGATGATCCCGCAGATGAAGCAGCGCGGCTATGGTGCCGACTACGCGGTCAACGTCACCTCGATGGCGGCGCTGATCGCGCTGCTCCTGCCGCCGTCCCACAATATGATCATCTATTCGATCTCCGCCGGCGGCAAGATATCGATCGCCGATCTGTTCACCGCCGGCGTCCTGCCTGGCCTGTTGCTCGCAGCCGCGCTCATGGTGACCGCCTACATCGTCGCACGCTCGCGCGGTTATCCGACGGAGCCGTTTCCCGGCTTTGTCATGGTGGCTCACCTGCTCGCCGTCGCGGTGCCCGGGCTTCTGCTGATCGCCATCATCTTCGGCGGGGTGAGGTCCGGCATTTTCACAGCGACGGAAAGCTCCTGCATCGCTGTGCTCTACGCGCTGCTGGTAACCCTCTTCGTCTACCGGCAGATGAGCTGGAAAGACTTCGTCCACGCCACGCAGGGCGCCGTGCGCACGACGGCAATGGTGCTCCTGATCATCGGCACCGCCGCCGCATTTTCCTGGCTGATGGCCTTCCTCAAGGTGCCCGCTTCGCTGGTTACCTGGATGAAGAGCGTGGCCGACGATCCGCTGACGGTGCTGCTCCTGCTCAATGTGCTGATGCTGGTGCTCGGCACCTTCATGGACATGGGACCGACCATCATCATCTGCACGCCGATCTTCCTGCCGGTGGCACAGGCTTACGGTGTCGATCCGGTGCACTTCGGCGTGATCATGATCCTGAATTTCGGCATCGGGCTGAACACACCTCCCGTCGGGGCCGTGCAATTCGTGGCCTGTGCGGTCGGCAAGATTTCGGTCTGGGAGGCTATGCGCTCGATCTGGCCGTTCTACGGCGCCGGCCTCGTGGTGCTCGGTCTGGTCACCTACATCCCGGCAATTTCGCTGTGGCTGCCGGCTGTGTTCAAATAGGAGAGCGACATGGCGGCCGATACAGCCGTTGAATCAAGGATCGAGCGAAGGCCGAAACTCTCCGAAGGCGTGGTTTCGGCCATCCGCGCTCAGGTCGTGTCCGGTGCCTACGCGCCCGGGCAAAAGCTGCCGACGGAGACCCGGATGGGCGAGCTTTTCGGCGTCAGCCGCACTGTCGTCCGCGAAGCGATTGCAACCCTTGCCGCCGACGGCCTCGTCGAGGCACGGCAAGGGGCTGGTGTCTTCGTCATGAACCATCCAACGATTGCCTTCGGCTCGATCAGCCTCGATGTCGGCAACAAGATTTCCCATGCACTCAACGTCATCGAAGTGCGCATGGGACTGGAGATCGAAAGCGCTGGACTTGCAGCGCTGCGACGCAATGCAGCTCAGGAAGCGCAGATCCATGAAGCCTTCTTCGAGTTCGACCGGCTGCTCGAGCGCGGCGAGGCGACCGGCAAGAGCGACTTCGCCTTTCACCGAGAAATCGCGGCTGCCACGAACAATTCCTATTATGTGGAAGTTCTCGATGCGCTCGGCATGCGGGCGATCCCCTGCGATATCGCCTCACCCTGGGGCACGGACAGCACGCTGTCGCGCGATTATCAGGAAGGCCTGCAGCGCGAGCATCTGGCAATCCTGAAAGCGATTTCGGCCGGTGACCCGGAAGCCGCGCGCGCCGCCATGCGGGCTCACCTGACCGCAAGCCAGGAGCGCTATCGCACGCTGCTGAGCGGCCAGCAGGCAAGGTGGCTTTCAGGCACCCGTAAACACAACGGCTGAAGACGATCAGCATCACAACGATACGTTGGAGCGGTTACATCCGCACGCCTGGGATTGCGAGCGGATTGTCGGACAGCGCCGCGCGATCAGGCCTGTCGATGCGAGGCTTGCCGAGGAAGGCGTCGAAGAGATCCTTCACGAAGGCCTCGGGCAGATCCTTGGTGATCAGCACCATGCGCGTACGCTTGTCCTGCGGGTCCGGCCAGGCGGCAAGGCGCACCGGCGGATGGAAGATGCTCTGGACGCCATGCAGCACCAGCGGCCGTTCCGGCCGGTCGGAGACGGAAACGATCGCCTTCATCCGCAGCAGCTTCTCGCCATGGGCCGAGCGCAGGAGATCAATGAACATCTCGAGCGCCATCGGATCGATCGGTTTTTCCTCGATGATCGAGAAAGACCGTATCGAGGCGTCGTGCCGATTGACGTCGTGGGCGTGCTGGTGCGCGTGAGCGCCATCATGATTGTGATGATCATGGTGGTGGCCGTGGTGACCGCCAGCGTGATCATGATCATCATGACCGTGATCATGATGGTGATCGTCATCATGGGCGTGGTCGTGATGGTGATGCGCCTCGTGCGTATCCTCATCCCGCAGCCAGCGGCCGACATCGGCGATCTTCGTCGCCGGATCGTAGAGCCCGTTCACCAGCACCGCGGCGCTGCCGGCCTCGGCGCTGTCGGCATCCATCATCGCCGCGCGCGGATTGAGCGCCCGCAGGCGCTGTTCCAGCCCGGCCGTTGCGCCGGCCAGCGATGTCTTCGAGATGATCAGCCGGTCGGCGACGGCCGCCTGTTTGCGCGCTTCCTCGTGATTGTCGAGCGTCTGTAGCCCATTGACCGCATCGACGACGGTCACGACGCCGTCGAGCTCGAAATTCGTGGCGATGACAGGATTGCCCATGATCGCCTGCATGACCGGCGCCGGATCGGCAAGGCCGGTCGTTTCGATGACGACGCGCTTCACCGGCTTGACGCGGCCGGTCTGCACGGCATCCATCAGGTTCGCCAGCGTATCGACCAGCTCGCCGCGCACGGTGCAGCACAGGCAGCCGTCGGAGAGCTCGATGATCGAATCGCCGGAGCTTTCGACCAGCAGATGATCGATGCCGACATCGCCGAACTCGTTGATGATGACGGCCGCGTCCTTCATCTCGGGGTCTTTGAGGATGCGGTTGAGCAGCGTCGATTTGCCGGCGCCGAGAAAGCCGGTCAGGATGGTGACCGGAATCCTGTCGTTGAGCGCGCTCATCTCGTTTGACCTTGAAAACTTATGTTAGAAAGACGTCGGGCGCGGCATCGGCACCGGCACGTTGGCGATGCCTCCGGCCGTATCGCCGGTCGCCACTTTTTCCGGCTGTGCCGCCGGCTGCGGATCCTGCCCGGGAATGAGGCCGGCGAAGACGAATTGCGGATCGTGGTCCATTTCCAGAATATAGGGCGAGCTCACCTTCATGCGGCCGACCTCGTCGCGCGTTTCGCTGCGTATCTTGGCGCCCTTGGCGCTGCAGATATCGGCGGTAATGTCGGTCACCTGGTCCTGTCCCTGCCCGTAAGGCTTCAGCGAACCGAGCGTGTCATTGCCGGGAAACTGGGTGGTGAAACCCTTCTGCAAAAGGTTCGCCGTCGCATCGGCGCGCGCCGCCAGGCTGTCGGTGCCGAGCACGACGGAGACGAGAGTGCGGCCGTTGCGCGTCGCCGAACCGATCTGGTTGAAGCCCGAGGCACAGATGAAGCCGGTCTTCATGCCGTCGGCGCCGGCGAAGCGGCCGATCAGCATGTTGAGGTTCGGCACGTTCTGCTGGCCGGTGGTAAAACCCTCCAGCGCGAAATAGCTGGCATATTGCGGAAAATCGCGGCGCAGCGCCACCGTCAGCACTGCGAGATCACGCGCCGTCGTATATTGTCCCTTGCCCGGCAGGCCGTTCGGGTTGACGAAATGCGAATCCGTCATGCCGAGCTTCAACGCCTCGCCGTTCATCCGCGTGACGAAGCCTTCCTGCGTACCGCCGACGGCTTCGGCAACCGCAACCGAGACGTCGTTCGCCGATTTCACCAGCAGGATCTTCAACGCGCTGTCGAGCGTCAGCTTCTGGCCGGGCTTGAAATACATCTTGGCGGCCGGCTGCGCGGCGGCGCGCTTGCTCATGACAATGGGCGTATCAAGGCTGATCTGGCCGGCGCGGATCGCATCGAACACGGTATAGACCGTCATCAGCTTGGTGAGCGAGGCCGGATACCACTTGCGGAAGGCTTCCTCGTGTTCGAGCACGCGGCCGGTCTGGACGTCGACGAGAATATGCGGATTGGCCTGAGAGAGCGAAACGGAGGCGAGAAAAGCGGCAGTCGCAGCGGCGGTGAAACGCAACGGCCGCTTGGCGGCAAACAAACGGAAGTGGCTCGTCGACACGGTTCGTCCTTCAGATGTCCGGAAAATCTCGCAACCTTCCTCTATCTAGCCTATATGGCTATGACATGGCAAAGGTCATTGACGAAGTAATTTCCAAAAGCCTCACACCCTTTTGATGCGATCAAAGATTGTCGGGATTTCATAACAGGAACGCCAACATGCCGATTTTGAACAGAGCCGCCGAATTGCAGGATGAAGTCGCCGAATGGCGCCGCCACATTCATGCCCGCCCCGAGCTTCTCTTCGCGGTGGAAAACACGGCCGCTTTCGTCGCCGAAAAGCTGAAGGAATTCGGTGTCGACGAGATCGTCACCGGCATCGGCCGCACCGGGGTCGTCGGGCTGATCAAAGGCAAGGGCGAAGGTCGCCGCACCATCGGCCTGCGCGCCGACATGGACGCCCTGCCGCTGACCGAGATATCGGGCAAGCCCTGGGCCTCGAAGACGCCGGGCAAGATGCATGCCTGCGGCCATGACGGCCATACCGCCATGCTGCTCGGCGCTGCGAAATATCTGGCCGAGACCCGCAATTTCAACGGCAATGTCGCCGTCATCTTCCAACCCGCCGAAGAAGGCGGCGGCGGCGGCAACCTGATGGTCAAGGACGGCATGATGGAGCGTTTCGGGATCGAAGAGGTCTATGGCATGCACAATCTGCCGGGCCTGCCCGTCGGCCAGTTCGCCATCCGCAAGGGCGCGATCATGGCGGCGACCGACGAATTCACCGTCACCATCAAGGGCCGCGGCGGCCACGCCGCCCAGCCGCACCGCACGATCGACCCGATCGCCATCGGCGCCCAGATCGTCGCCAACCTGCAGATGATCGCCTCGCGCACCGCCGATCCGATCAGCTCGGTCGTCGTCTCGGTGACCAAGTTCAACGCCGGCTTCGCCCATAACGTCATTCCGAACGATGCGACCTTCGCGGGCACGGTCCGCACGCTGGACGACGAGATGCGCACGCTCGCCGAAGCGCGCTTCCGGCAGATCGTCGAGGGCGTGGTTGCTGCCCACGGCGCCGAAGCCGAGATCAGCTTCCACCGCAACTACCCCGTCACCGTCAACCATCCTGATGAGACCGCGCACGCGGTCGCCATCGCCGGCGCCATTGCCGGCGAGGCAAACGTCAATGCCGAAATCGATCCGATGATGGGCGGAGAGGACTTCTCCTACATGCTGAACGCCCGCCCCGGCGCCTTCATCTTCATCGGCAACGGCGACAGCGCCGGTCTGCACAACCCGGCCTACGACTTCAACGACGAAGCCATCGCCCACGGCATCTCCTATTGGGTCCGCCTTGCCGAACAGCGCTTGGGCCTCTGACAACAATTAAGGGCTTGGCTTCACGCCAAGCCTTTTGTATGCATGGCGTGCAAGTGGTCCCGTAGCTCAGCAGGATAGAGCACCAGATTCCTAATCTGGGGGTCGCGCGTTCGAATCGCGCCGGGATCACCATTCTTTTCAACATCTTAGATCTTTGAAAGCTTGCGATCCATGTCGCAGGCGTGTTTCTCTGCATTTCCAAGGGTTTCTCGGGCCTGCCGGCGAATCCGTGCAACATGCAGCGCGATATGTTGCGACTCAGTCGCCCCTCTGGCAGCTTCGCTTCGAGGCTAGGGGTTTTATGGATGGCAGATTATCGCAAGGCGTCGAATCTTGATGACCAGGTGCTACAGGCGGTGGGCCGGCGGACACCGGTTGGGCAAAATCACAAGATCGAGAATGTTCAGGAAAAATTTCTCGACGGGATGCTTTACACAGTGAATTTTGAGGTTCCAGACCCTTTGGGCGGCACACCTACAAATTATAGCAACCGCGTTTACGTGACGAAGAACAGCATCGAGGTCTACGGCCACGATGAATTCCTGTTTCAGATCGTTGGCGCCCGCCATTCTCGCAGCTTCTATGACATTTTCGCCAACGGTGATGTGATCTCGGGCGTGATCGCTCTTGTCGTGACGGTGTTGATCGTTCCCAGCTTCATTGCTTCTTACCTCACTGGCACAACGATTGCGGTGCCGGACTGGATCACCAGCGGGTGGCTTTTGATCCTCGGGTTCTATTTCGGCAAAGCGTCAGGCAAGCCCAGCTAGTTCGGGATGTGAGTAAAACAACTGGATTGCAACAGAGGACAGGAAAATGTTCGAAATCGGGGCAATGTATGAATTCAAGATGCTCGAAGGCGGAGATGAAACGACGTTCTCTGGCGTTGTCGAATCTTATGAACATCCGCTGTTAAAACTTGCCGATGCGGAGCCAAGGACTATGCAGATCAATTACGGCGGAGAGAGCCAAATCATAGGCACCTCAATGGCAATTCCGGGTAAGATCATCAATGTGGCCTCGCCGTCGTTTATCAGCGCACAAAAGCAGACTGACTAAATAGTCGAACGCCGCCCGGCGAGAATCCCCGAACCTAATCTCGCCCCGTTCTTGAGCAGAGCCGCGCGCCAGGCGCGGCAGCACCCTCTCGGGCGTCAGAAGTCAGTCAGAGCATGCCGGCTTCATTCCTTGATGGGAATTCCGGCCTCAATCGCAGCCTCGATGAAAGCCTGTCGCGCCTCCTCCCGGCTTCGCTTTCCGGAGATGACATCGGCGCACACGGCGCACGCCCGATCCAGGGCGGGGCCCTCGTCTGTCGGCCAGTCTTCAATCAACGCCCATGTCGCAGCCTGCGTGGTCTGGATCACTACCCATTGATCCGGTCCTTCAAGGGCGATCGTCACAGGCTTCGTCCAAATGGTCTGCATTCTCTTTGGCCTTCCTTGGGTGCTGTGGGAGTAGTTAGACTGATCGATCTCGTCTTGCAAATCGGCGCCGACCGCATTGCTTCCCACATCGATTCAACGCGCCTGGGGAGAGGCTCGCCGCCCGCGCACAACCCGCCGCGCGCCAAATCCCAGCAGCGCCGCAACGACCCAAGCGCTGATAAAACCAATCGCACCCCAGACGAGGCCTGCGAAGCTGATAGGCACGCCGGGCACGAAATCCCGCAAGGTATTGGCGAAAACGACATCATCCGGTTCCCCCATGAGCACGAACGGCTTGGCGACGGGGGCGGCGGCGCCGAGTTTCAGCTGCTGCGACTGCAGCGTTTCATAGCGGACAATCGTGCTTTGCATGGAGGCGCCGCGGTCGCGCAGGAAATCGTCGGAAGATTGCGCGTAGGTGTTCAGCGCCTGCTGGCGATCGAGGTGGTGCTCGGCCGCCTGCCTGTTGAAATCCTCGACGATGACGCGCAATTCGTCGATCGCTCCGCCGATTCGCTGGCGATATTGCTGGGCAAATTCAGGCGCCTGCGAAAACACCGTGCCGCCGGCAAGCCCGGCGACGATGGCGATGATCCTTCCAATCGGTCCCATGATCGATGCCTCCGGCTGTTCCCTGCGCTAACGATCGGCGGTCGTAAAGGTTTCTGCCTTCGACACAATCGGTAACGCTATGTGATTGAACCGGCGACACTTCCGGTGAGTTGACACCATGACAAACGAGTTGCTCCCGTGAGCAACTGAGAAAGAGAGGCTCGTCATGAAACAGCTCATCCTCGCCTGCACGCTCGCCGCAGCGTCCGTTTTATCCGTCGTGCCGTCCCAGGCGGCAAGTGTGACCATCACCACGGATGACGCCCGCCCCTATTATTACCGTGATTCGGAACGCCCCTATTACCGCCACCACAGCCCCTATTATCGCCACGACATGCGGCGGCGCTACGTTTCCCGCGATTGCTTCACCAAGACGGAAAAGATCCGCCGCCACGGCCATACGGTCATCAAGGAAACCCGAATCTGCCGCTAAGGCAAACCCCGGCCGATCCTTTCGGCCGGGCTTTTCATCTGGTATCCTCCGGCAAGGAACTTCGCAAACTCCGCCGCGTTTAGGGCGGAATGGGAGTATTCGCCATGCTTATCAAGATGACTGTTCTGGCAATCGCCTATGTTGCGGTCTGCGCTCTGCTTCTCACCATCGCCTATCAGTTGCAGGGACCGGTGGCCACGGCGAAGACCGATCGGCCGGCCGGCTCGTCTTTTCTGATCGAGCGCTTCGCCGGTTGATCAGCTGAACGCCGGCCCGAGAATGGCCGACCGAGAAGCCAGCGCGGCTCGCCATCGAGCCACGGCAGCATGGCCTATCGACCTGCGCTCCTTTCAATGCGGTGGAGCGCCCCTCACCATCAATGCGTGCCGTCCAGGGAGAACCCGCCAAGGAGGATCCGGTTCTGAACATTATGCACTCCTTCGACGGCCATGGCGACCGCGGTCGCCCGTTCGATCTCCCCGACTGTGCCGACCGTGCCGCTGAGCACGATCTGGTCTTTTTCCATCGTCACCTCGACATCGGACGCATCGATGCCGCCGGCAATCGCCAGCGCATTGGCGACGGCCGCCTCGACCGACGCACGATTGGCGATTTCCGCTTCCATTTCAGGCTCCAGCCCGTGAAATGTCTGCTCCTTGAAAACCATGACCCGTTCCTCTGTGAAACCTTGAAAGGAAACGCCCGCCGGTTGGTTTTGGTTTCAGCGTGTTACCAGTTGAGGCGGTAGCGCAGATTGACGCTGCCGGCCTCGTCCTCCGAAAACGGGTTGCTCATCGACGCATCGAGATTGAGGTTCGGCAAGATCGTCTGGCTGACGGCCACCGAACTGGAGAAGTCGCCGCTGACATTGCTGAGGCCGGCGCCGGCCGAAAGCGAGGTTCCTGTCCAGGGATGGATGAGTTTCAGCGCCTGCGACGCCGTCACCGAGGTCTGTCGGGCATCGACCGGGTCGTAACCGACGCTGACGGAGCGGCTCGATTGCATGTCGAGCGAATCCGACAGGATCCAGCTGCGCGAACGGCTGAGCGTCAGCGCGCCGCTGCCGCGCAGCGTATCGACGCTGACCTTCACACCCTGCTGGGATTGGCCGGCCGGTGTGACGTTCGTTCTCACGATTCTGCCCCAGAGCATCGCCTGTTCGGAATCGGGCAGCGGCGCGCCGCCTTTCGTCGCTGCCAGCGCAATGTCGGCGCCGGCGCTTGTTTCCCATTCCGCCGGCAGGCGAAAACCCATCGTCGCCTTGTACGACCGGTCCGCAAGCTTGGCGGGTGACCAGATCAGCAGGTCATCTGCCTTTGCCGCCGCGGAGAGCGAAAAAGGCAGCACGGTGAAAAGAATGCAAGCTATCTTGAATATCGTCATGTGACCCGATCGTTTGACAAGCTTGCTCGCCGAACGGCGCGATGCCGCAGCAAAAGTGCGCACAGAAAACCCGCAAGGGAGCAGCGCGGCCAAGCCGTCCATCCCAATGTCATTCCTCGATTTAATGTGTGGCCGAAACGGCCGGCGGCAGCCAGGTGCCTGTTCAATGGACGCCGCGGCGCCCTGGATACCCATGCGACCATCAGCGGCCGCCTGAGATTGACGATTCCCTCAGGAATGTTGCCAGGATCACATCTCGCCGCCGCTCTGTAAACCCCTTGAGGGCGGAAATCTGCTGCACTGCACACTTGCCGCACCTTCCAAACCCTAGTAGAGCCTGAGCCTACGAGACAAATTTTCGCGAAATTCCACATGACGACCGGCAAAACGGCGCCGCGGCGCCTCAGCATCTTCGGTTCGACCGGCTCGATCGGCCGCAACACGCTCAATGTCGTCGAACACCTGGGCGGACGGGACAACTTCGAAATTTCCGTGCTGACCGGCAACGGTAATGTCGAATTGCTGGCCCGGCAGGCAAAATCATGGGGCGCGCGATTGGCGGTGACAGCCAGCGACCGGCATTACGAATCGCTAAAGAGCGCGCTTTCCGGCAGCGGCATCGCGGTCGCCTCGGGAAAATCAGGCCTCATGGAAGCCGCCGATCGCGAAGCCGACTGGGTGATGGCGGCAATCGTCGGCACGGCGGGCCTCGCGCCGACCCTCGCCGCCGCACGCCGCGGCGCCGATATCGCCCTTGCCAACAAGGAATGCCTGGTCTCGGCCGGCGACCTCTTCCTCAAGTCGATTCGGGAAGGCGGCGGCAGGCTGCTTCCCGTCGACAGCGAGCACAATGCGATTTTCCAGGTGCTGGAAGAAAACCAGCGCCACGCCGTCGAACGCGTCATCCTGACGGCATCGGGCGGCCCCTTCCGCACCGCCTCGCTCAAGGAAATGGCCGATGTGACGGTGGAAACCGCGCGCGCCCATCCGAACTGGTCGATGGGCTTGAAGATTTCGATCGACAGTGCCTCGATGTTCAACAAGGCGCTGGAAATGATCGAAGCCCGGCATCTGTTCGGCCTGACGCCCGAACAGATCGAGGTCATTCTCCACCCGCAATCGATCATTCATTCGATGGTCGGCTATACCGATGGCTCGGTCCTCGCCCAGCTCGGCGCGCCCGATATGCGCACCGCCATCGGTTATGCGCTGTCCTTTCCGCGCCGGCCGAACCTGCCGATCGAGCGGCTGGATTTCGCCAGGCTCGCGAGGCTGGATTTCGAAGCGCCTGATGAGGTGCGGTTCCCGGCGCTGCGGCTGGCGCGTCTTGCGATGACCCGCGGCGGTGTCCAGGGCGCTGTGCTGAACGGCGCCAAGGAAGTGGCGCTGGAAGCCTTCATCGAAGGACGCCTGTCCTTCCTCGCCATGGCCGACATCACCGAGAGGGTCATGGACGATCTGGCCCACCTGCCGCCGGCTGCCGAAATGGACGATGTTTTCAGCGCCGACAGCCAGGCCCGGCAGCGGGCTTCGCAATTGATGAAGCTGGATCTCGTCGGCTGAGGCCTACGACATAATTCCTTGAGCGCTGTAACGGCTGCAATTACCGCAGCCGGTTGCCGCCTTCGTCGAACAACCGGCAATCGGCCGGCTCAAACAGCAGGCTGACCTCATCGCCGGCCGCGATGCTGACCGGCGAACGATGCTCGACGGTCAGCGATTGGCGGTCGCCGAGCTGACAGTAGAGATATTGCGTTCCCCCGAGATATTCCGAGAAATCGACCGTGGCGACCAGCCTGCCTGACCGATCGGGCGCCACCTTCAGATGTTCCGGCCGCAGACCGAGCGTCACGGCGCCTCCGGCCGGCCGGCCGGTGCAGGACAAGGCGGTTTCGATGCGGACGCCGGCGACTTCGACCAGGCCTTGCTCGGCAAAGCGGGCATTCAGCAGGTTCATCCGTGGCGAACCGATGAAGCCCGCCACGAAGGTATTGGCGGGATCTTCGTAGATCTGCCGCGGCGTTCCGGCCTGCTCGACCCGGCCGTCGCGCAGCACGACGATCTTGTCGGCAAGCGTCATCGCCTCGGTCTGATCGTGGGTGACATAAATCATCGTATTGCCGAGTTCGCGGTGCAGGCGGGCGATTTCGATGCGCATGGAAACGCGCAGCTCCGCATCGAGATTGGACAGCGGCTCGTCGAACAGGAAGACATCGGGCTTGCGCACGATCGCCCTGCCGATCGCCACGCGCTGGCGCTGGCCGCCGGAAAGCTGTCCGGGCCGCCGGTCGAGAAGGTGGTCGATCTTCAGGATCGCGGAGGCGGCCTTGACGCGCGTCTCGATCTCGGCGGCTTCAGTGCGCGCCATCTTCAAGCCGAAAGCGAGATTGTCCCGCACGCTCATATGCGGGTAGAGCGCGTAGGACTGAAAGACCATCGCAATGCCGCGTTCGGATGGATCGAGATCGGTGACGAGCCGTCCCTTGATCTCGATCTCGCCGTCGGTGACGTCCTCGAGGCCGGCGATCATGCGAAGCAGCGTCGATTTTCCGCAGCCGGACGGTCCGACGAAAACGACGAATTCGCCCTCATCGATCGTCAGATCGATCCCATGGACCACCTGCAGACTGCCATAGCTTTTTCGCACGTCCTGGAGCACGACGCTGTTATTGCCCATACCGTTCGTCATCCCCAAACGACCTACTTGTCCGCCTGGACCCAGACGAGCATCTCTCCGGGCGCGCGGTTGTCCCAGAGATGATAGGGCACGAAACGCGCCGTGGCGACCCGCCGTTCGGCCGGCGCCTTGCGGTAGAGCGGCGCTCCCCAGTTCGATGTCTCCTCGCGTTCGACCTTGAGATCGAGGGCGACGGCATCGTTGAGGTCCTTCAGCACGACGGTTTCGGCGGTCGGCAGCGCGCGTGGCAGGACGATGGCATTGAGATCCTCGCCATTATCCGTCGTTTCCACGCAGTAGACGAGCGGGCCGCGCATCAACGCGACGCGGCCGGCATCCTGGCGCACCTTCGGATTGGCATATTGCGGGCGCAGCGAAAGCGGCAGGTGAAGGGCGACGCGATCGCCGTCGGCCCATTGCCGATCGATCCTGGCATATCCGTCACGGATATGGGTGCTGAGGTCGAGCATCGTCCCGTTGACGCTGAGGGTTGCGCCCTCCGCCCAATCGGGAATGCGCAGCGACAGCGCGAATGCCGCCGGCTTTTTCATCTTGGTGGAAAAGGCCACCGCACCGTCCCACGGATAGTTGGTGCTCTGCTCCAGTTCCACTTGCGTGCCGTTGGCAAGCTTCAGCCGCGCGGTGCTCTCGCCATAGAGATGCACGGCGATCTCGTCGTCGGCGACAGCATACATATAGGAGCCGATCGAGGTCACCAGCCGGGCGATGTTGGGTGGGCAGCAGGGGCAATGGTGCCACTTCCACCGGTGGTGCTTGCCCGCACTTTCGAGCGGGTTGTCATAGAAGAAGGTCTTGCCGTCGGTCGAAAGCCCGGGCAGCGCGCCATTGTAGAGCGCCTGTTCCATGATGTCGGCATAGCGGCGGTCCGGACCGCGTCCGAGCATGCGGCTCGCCCAGAACACCAGGCCGACGGAGGCGCAGGTCTCCGCATAGGCCGTGGCATTGGGCAGATCGTAGTAATCGGTAAAACCTTCATTCGACGCGGCCGGCCCGATGCCGCCGGTGATGTACATCTGCTTGGTCGTCAGATCGTCCCACAGCGTTTCCAGCGCCGCCGTCAGGCTGTCGTCCCTGTATTCGGTGGCGATGTCGGCCATCCCGGAATAGAGATACATGGCGCGCACGGCATGGCCGACGACCTTCTTCTGCTCGCGCACCGGCTGGTGCGCCTGCCCATATTCATAGGTCTTCTGATGGTAATCGGACAGGCTGCGGCCGTCGCGAACGGCCTCCGCCGTGAAGAAATGCGGCTCGGTGCCGCGTTCGTCGATGAAGAATTTCGACAGGTCGAGATATTTCTTCTCGCCCGTGACGCGGGCGAGCTTGACCAGCGCGAGCTCGATCTCCTCATGGCCGCAATAGCCTGGGATCTGGCCTTCGCCATGGCCGAAAACCTTGATCATGTAATCGGCATAACGGCACATGATGTCGAGCAGCTTGCGCTTGCCGGTCGCCTGATAATACGCGACCGCCGCCTCCATCAGGTGTCCGGCGCAATAGAGTTCATGATGATCGCGCAGGTTGGTCCACCGGCGCGATGGTTCGACGCGCTGGAACCAGGCGTTCAGGTAGCCGTCCTTGTCCTGCATCCGCTCATACATGTCGATGATCTCGTCGGCGCGCGCCTCGAGCTTCGGGTTCGGCCGGCGGTAGAGCGAATAGGCGATGGTCTCGATCGACTTGCCGAGATCGGAATCCCAGAACATCTGCGTCGTCCCGCCCCAGGGCTGAATGGGAATGACGACGCCGGGGCTGGGCTGATCGACGTCGATCGCCTTGAGCATGCCGGCCTCGACGCAGCGGTCGAGCAGCGTCTCGGCGGTGGAATTGCAGACGGCATCCTGCCATTTGCCCCAGAAGCCGCCGAGATCGACATCGGGAACGGCGACGGGACGAAACTGGCGGTCATTGCTTGATTTGGTCATGGGCTCGACTTTCTCTCGTTCATTTCACCGCGCCGGCCATCAGCCCGCGCATGTAGTAGCGTTGCAGGAGCAGGAAGACGATCAGGCAGGGGATCGTCATGACGATGACGCCGGCCTGGACCGCTCCCCAGTTGATGGCGCCGAGGCGACCGGCGCGGACCGCCGTCATCAGCACCGGCAGGGTGTATTTCTCGTTGCTGGAGAGCAGCACGAGAGCGGCAAGAAACTCGTTCCAGGCATTGAGGAAGGCAAAGATCGCCACCGTCGCGACACCGGGCAGCACCAACGGCAAGAGAACGCGGGCAAGAAGCCGGAGGTCGCGCGCCCCGTCGATGCGGGCGGCCTCCTCGATCTCCTTCGGCACGGCGTCAAAGGCGTTGCGCATCATGAAGACCGAGAAGGGCAGCTGCAGCGTCACATAGACGAGGGTCAGCCCGATGAGCGAATTGTTGAGGCCGAGCTTTGCCAGGATAATGAAGAGCGGCGTCAGGATCGACTGGAACGGGATCATCAGCGTGGCGATGATCAGCACGAAGAGCGCGTTCTTCATCGGGAAGCGATAACGCGAGAAGCCGTAGCCGGCGAGCAGGCTGACGAGAACAGTGAGCACGACGGTGGCGACCGAGACGAACAGCGAATTGATCATGTGCCGCCAGATGCCGGCGCCGAACGTATCGAGCAGCGCATAGGCATCGAAGCTGACGCCGGATGTCGGCCATGGCGGCAGGGGCGGCAGACTGGCCTCCGTGCCCTGCCGGAAGGAGGCGAGCAGCGTGATCGCGAAGGGCGCCAGGAAGAAGATCGAAATGGCGATGCCGGTGAGATGATAGACGGACTTCACGCGGATCGCCTTGCGCGTCCGGCGTTCCCTTGACGTGGTCATCAGCGCTCCTCCCCGACACGCAGCAGCCAGAGCTGCACGATGCTGATCGCCACCAGGATGGCGAGAAGCACGATCGACAGCGCAGCGCCATAACCGAGATTGAACGACACGAAGGACTGGTTGAAGATGTAATAGACCACCGAGATCATCTTGTTCTGCGGCCCGCCCGACGTCATGATGTAGAACTGGTCGAAGGCGAGGATCGAGCCGGTGACCGAGACGATCAGCGCCAAGGCGATCGTCTTGCGCATCAGCGGCAGCGTCAGGTGCCGGAAACGCTGCCAGCGGCCGGCGCCGTCGATGCGGGCCGCCTCCGTCAGTTCGGACGGAATGGCCTGCAGCCCGGTCAGCAGAATGATCATGGTGAAGCCGGCGATCTTCCAGACGACCATCGCCACCACAGTCAGAAACGCGGTATCGAAGGTCGCCAGCAGATTGGGGCTCTTTTCGACGAGGCCGAGCGCCTTCAGGGCCGGGCCGATGAAGCCGCTATCGACATTGGCGAGCCAGACCCAGAGCAGCGAGGCGGTGGCAAGGCCGACGACGACAGGCAGGAAGATGATGGTGCGATAGGCGCTGACGAACTGGCGTTCCTTTTCGACGAAGATGGCGAGCGGAAAGGCGACGGCGAAGATCGCGATGGTGACGATGATCGTGTAATAGGCGGTGAAATTCAGCGCCGTCATGAAGCGGGTGTCGTTGACCATGCGGTAATAGTTGTTGAAGCCGATCCAGCGCGACGCCCCCATCAGCGGCCAGTTGTGCAGGCTCATCCATCCCGTGAACAGAACCGGCATGATGAAGAAGACGATGACCAGCGCCATGGCAGGCGCGATATAGGCAAGGCCGCGCCAGTTCGATTTGCGCCGTCGCCTGCGCCGAGGCAATAGTATCTCTGAGCCGGAACCGGTCATCGAAACGCTCCGCATCTTTGAATTGGAATTGGCCGGGAAGCTGCCACCGCTCCCCGGCCGCGGCCGCGGGAGAGTCTACTGGCCGCTATCGATGATCGATTGCATTTCCGACTGGGCGCTCGAAAACGCGCCGTCGACATCGTCGCCGAAGATGGCGGCGTTGGTGAAGCTTGCCCATGGGCCGTTGGCGCTGTTGATCAGGTCGTTGAACTGCAGCGTATAGGGGGTCTTGGCGACGCTGATCGCCTTGAGGCCGACCTGCATACGCGGATCGAGGCCCTCCAGCACCTTGTCGGCGATATCGCCGCGCGTCGGCAGGCTGCCATATTTCGCCATGATCTTCTGGCCGTCCATCGAATAGATATATTCGAGGAACTCCTTCACCGCGTCGATCTTCTTCGTTCCCTTGGTGATGACGAAGTTGTCGCCGCCGGCAAAGGATGAAGGCTTGCCATCGACGCCGGGAATGAGGGTCACGCCGAAATTGATCTCGGGATGCTGGGTCACCAGCGTTCCGATGGCAAAGGCGCCGAGGCTTTGCTGACCGATCTTGCCGTTGGTGAAGGTCAGGAAGTTGGTGCCGTTGTCGCTGGCCGCACCCGCCGGCACCAGGTCCTTCTTGACCATGTTGCGGTAGATGTCGACCGCCTTGCGCATCTGCGGCGTATCGAGTGTTGCCGTCTTGCTGTCGGCCGACAGGATGTCGGCGCCGGCACCCCAGACGAGCGGCGTGAAGGTGAAGATCATGCAGCCGCCGCAACCGCCGCCGGAGAAATAGAAGCCGTAAGTGTCGTCACCCAGCGCCCGGATCTTCTCGGCGTTGGCGGTGATTTCCTCCCAGCTCGCCGGCGCTTTCTCCGGGTCGAGACCGGCCTTCTTGTAGAGATCCTTGTTCCAGGCAAAGACGGAGGTTTCGACCGAAAGCGGCAGGCCGTAGACCTTGTCCTGATAGGTGCCGAGGCGGACATGCGACGGCGACAGTGAATTGAAATAGGGAAGCGACTTTGCCCAGTCCGTCAGGTCTTCCAGCTGGCCGGCCGCGGCGAAGGCGGGGTTGTAGATGAGATCCATCGACAGGGCGTCGGGCGCCTGCCCGCCGGCAATCGCGGTCGCATATTTCTGCACCAGTTCGGAGAACGGCACTTCGGTCATCACGACCTTGTTCTCATGGCTGGAATTATAGGCTTCGACGACCTTCTTGAAAGCGTCGCCGATTCCCGAGCGAACCCACATTTCGACATTTTCGGCAGCCGACGCAGCCGACACCAGGCATAAGGTAGCGATGCCGGTCGCCGCCAATAGACGCTTGATCATGACATTCCTCCCAATATGGCGCATCTCCTCGCGCCTTCGCTCATTCCCTTGGTCTCACTCCTTGGTCTCATTCCCTGGGGGGTTACCCCCGCATGACTGCCGGACGACGAGCCGGCACGGCAATTTCCTGACACCCGGCTCGACCGGCCGTCCTTCCGCAAGCGCCAGCACCGTCAATCCGGCCTGCCGCCCGAGCTCCTTCAGTTCCATATCCACCGTCGTCAGCGGCGGCCGCGTCTGGGCCGCGACGATCTCCCAATTGTCGAAGCCGATGACCGAAACGTCCTGCGGCACCTTGATGCCGCGCTCGCGCAGCGCATCCACCGCGCCGCGGGCGATCTGGTCGTTGCCGCAGAAGAGCGCATCCGGCTTTTCGCCCGGCCGCTTCCAAAGCTGCTCCACAGCGTCATGGCCCCAGCTTTCAGACCAGACGCCGTAAAGCACCGGCTCGCGATGGCCCGCCACCTCATGATAGGCGCCGGCACGCTCCCGCACCGAAAAAAACTCCTCCGGCCCGGTGATATGTGCGATCCGCCGCCGCCCGGTCTTGAGCAGCCATTCGACGGCCAGTCTCGCACCCTGTTCATCGTCCGAACGGAAGGTAACGCTGTTCTGCGTCCCCTCGGTGAAGGCGTAGACGACGGGCACATGCAAATTCGACAGATCGACCGGCAGACGCCGGTCCAGCCGCTTGCCCGTCGCAATGATGCCGTCGACCTGCTTGTCCAGCATCGCATCGACATGGGTCTGGGCGAGCGCCGGATCGTCTTCGATGGCGCACAGGAAAACCGAAACCCCATGATCGACGAGAGCGTCCGAAATGCCCGCCATCACAGGCAGCGTGAAACGGCCGTAAGTGTCGTTCGTCAGCAGTCCGACGGTGAAGCTGCGCTTGCTGAGCAGACCTCTCGCCAGCGCATTCGGTCGATATCCGATTTCGCCGGCGATCCGCTTCACCCGCTCGCGCGTTTCCGCTCCCATCCGGCCGGTATCGTTGAGCGCCTTCGACGCCGTCGAAATACTCACCCCGGCCGCCGACGCCACCTCATGGATGGTGATCCTGCCTCTTTTTCCTCCCGTCAGGTTCAGAGCTTCCTCCTTCTGAAGTGGCTTGAGAAAAGCTTTTACCAATTCTTGTGTCAAGTGAGAAAAGGTTTTCTCATACGATTCGGAAGGCCGGCATCGAAGATGCTGCTGCACGGTGAAAAGCAAGCGCACGGAATTTTATCGGTCCTCGAGACCGATAGGCGCGTCCACTGCACCAGCGCCGGATGGCACTGTTCAGGCAGAAAAGGTTTAGGGGCGAAGCCTCACGGCCGCAAAACCGATCGCGGCCAGAACCTCGGATCGAGATTCTGGCCGCGATTCGAACAGGGCAATATTAGAGAATCAGGCGACGTGCCTTGCCAGCGCGCAGCGCGACCAGAGCGAGTGCAGGGCGTCGACGAGATGGGCGATATCGGCGTCGGA
>NZ_NWTA01000031.1:0-57027 GCF_002531955.1 Rhizobium sp. M10
ACCACCAATCACTAGGCTCGCTCTTACCCAGGACAACCTGTTGAGGCTCCACATCTAGTCGCTGCCGGAGAGGATTGAGTGCTAGGTCAGCGGGTCCACTGATCGAGGTTTTTCGCCAGACTCTGCTGTCGTGGGCCAGCAAGTCTTTTGGGGTGGGACGCACTGCCAACAGCTGCTTTTCCGGTGGTCAGCTGACCACAGCTACAACACTCTGAAAAGAAGCGACATTTTCGGGCGCTACTATGGACGGCGCATGACCCGCTCCTCGCGCCACCTCTCACAAGATCGGTTGTGTAGAGATAGGTACCGTCCTGTCGCCGCCATGGGTCGCGGGGTCTTGGCGGTCATTTTTGATCGTACATGACGTTCTAAGGGCATTGGTCATGGTTGCCCGGGTAGAATGGCCGACAGCCCTTCTATGCGGCTGGTGTAGTAAGGTCAGTTGATGCACGGAGCCGATTGAGCGGCTTCGTGTTCGAACGAACAATCGCGGTGTTTGTCACGACTGAAAGGAGACATTGCTTTGTAATCTTAACGGCGGTCTCCGCAGGATGCTTCAGGACGAAGACCTCCCAGGCTTCGAGGACAGTCGAAATTTGCTGGTCGTAAAACGAATGTTTGCAGATCTTCGGCCGTAATCATTCTTGTAGGAAATATAGCTGGCGGCGCGGACAAATGGCTCAATCAAATTGTCGAGCATCCTTGAAAGAACGCCGAAACGCGGACGGATTGTAAAAGAAACAAATACTGTCTGACTGAGTTCCGGCTCGCGCCCGAATTCGTCGTGCAGCCGAGACGGCTTTTTGGTAGCGAGGGGAGCGGCTGTCCTCTGCTTTTACCCGCGCCGCCGAGGGTCATGGCCCGCGCGCCTCTGCGGATCATAATCACCGCGGCTGAAGCCTTCAGCACGTTCCGGGGGAGGGGGCGAGCAGGCGGAGGAAGCCGGCTCCGCGGCGAGGATGTAGGCGCTGAGCTGAAACCGCGGAGCGATAGCGACTAGCGGTCCTGGCGCTACAGATCCCCAAAGGCCGGACCTGACGGCTATGCAGTCGAATAGCGACAAGAAAAGACTCTCTGCCATCGGGCGTCGGATGAACCATGCCCTCAACGGCGAATGAGGCCAAATCGGTGGGCTTCGTCCAGCAGGACCCGCACCGAGGACGGTTGCCAGTTCTTGCCGCTGCGCACAGGCCGTTCTCCCATCTGGTCCAGTTGCGCGGCAATGTCGCGCAGCGACAGGTTGGGATCGGCAATGGCAATTGCCGCCACCAGCTTCATCAGATAGTCTTCGGGAGCCCGGCGAGGGGATCGAGCAAGGAGTTCCTTCTCCGCGAGCTTTTCGCGTACCATGCGATGAACAGCGCGACGAAGGCGTTCGACGGTCCAGTCGTGGCCACGGCGATTGAGAACCCGCACGACATTGTCCCAACTGTGCTGCGGCCGGAGTTGACGCACCATCGGCAGCCACGTCTGCGCCGATGCAATGAGTTCATCGAGATAGAGCTTCTCCCGTGCCTGCGAGATTGCCTTGATCGCCTCCGGCCGTCGTTCTCGCAGACCGGGATTTCCAGGAAGCTTGCCGCGTGCCTTCGCCGCCTTAATGCCGGCTTTGGTACGCTCAGCGATTAGCGCCCGCTCGAGCTGCGCGACGGCGCCGAGGACCTGAAGGGAAAACATGCCCTGCGGGGTCGACGTATCGATTGGATCGCGGATCGACCGGAAATGCACGCCGCGGGCCTCGAGGTCCTCGATCACCGACAAGAGATGACTGACGGATCGGGCCAGTCGATCGAGGCGCACGACAATGAGGACGTCGCCGGCGCTAAGTTCAGCGAGTAATCGCGTCAGCACCGGTCGAGCCCGCGATGCTCCGGAACCATGCTCCTGATGGATCCGATCGCAGCCGGCTGCACGCAGCTCGTCCAACTGGGCATCGTGGACCTGTTCATCCGTCGACACCCGGGCATAACCGATCAGCCGCTTGGGAGATTGTTGGTTGTCAAATGTTTGTGGCTTTGCCATCGCGCTTGTAACGGCCCTGTCTCGAAGTAGTTTGTACAGATAAGGCATGCGTTAGAAATCGAATAGTTGCAAGCGTGTTTTAGCCATTGAATAGCGGCCCGTCAGACTCAAAATGCTACCGCGGACGAGCAACGGAGCGTCCGCGGTGGCAAATGCGCGTCAGCGGGCTTCCAGGGCGGAAATGCTGGAAAAACAGCGGCTTTGGTGATGGCTGCGGGCGGAGAAGCCTGCTGAAGGGCGCCGGCGCTCAATTCCGGAAATGAGGACCGGCCATGTGTGCCGACGGCGGCCGTCGAATTTTGCGATTGAGAGTCCGGTCATCCCGGGCGAAATTGCCCTAAATGCCCGGATTTCCGGGCGAATCCGCCGATCCAGGACGACCGACATCGCTGATTTGCGGCGTTATAGCAATCGCTTCCGATAAGCAATACTTATCGGAAGTGAAGCGCTCAACTTTCGACCATACCAAGTGAGGAACCATAATGTTTTGATAGAGTTCGTGTAAGAAATCATTTACCATGATTTCAATGCCTTACGATTTTGCAAGATTGCCGATATCGAGCTTGATGGACCCGGCTTTTCGAGCCGGCATCGAGTTGGCGCGTCTCGACGAGCGCATCGCCCGCTCGCCGGTCGGACAGGGGTGGATCGAACGATCGCACTTTGCCGACGCCTGCGCCTCGCTGTGGATCGACGGCGAACTTGTTCACCTTGAAGACCTCGTGCTCCACGACGCTTTCCGAGACACCCGCACCCCAACCCACGAACTCACCATCGCCCGCGACGTGCTACACAGCCGCCGGCGCATTTCTGGCCAGCAACCGCACTGGGCGCTGTCGGCCGACGGCATCCGTACACTGCGGCAGACCTCGGAGATCATGCCGGCTGACGCGGCGGAGGCGACCGGCGCCAAGCAGCCTGTCGATGTCGAGCCGATAGGGGAGGGGGACGATGCTGGCGGCGGCGAAGGCCTTCCCGGTGTCGACTATGCAGCCATCGATGCTGTACTGGCCCGGTCGGAAGCGGCGATCGAGAACGCACGGTCCGGACGAGCCGGCGCGCAAGAAAAAGATCCGATGATCTACGATCTCGACTGGGACGAGGACGAGCGGCTCGACGAATGGCGTGGCGTCCTGCGTCAGGCCGAACACCTGCCGGCGATGCTACAGGCGATCGTCGCCCTCGACGCCTGGAACGAATTGTCTGTGCTGCAGCATGCGCCTTGGCTCGGCCGGCTGTTTGCCGCTTCGATCCTGCGCCAGGCCGGTGTCACCACCGGCGCCCATCTCGCAGCCATCAATCTCGGCCTGAAAACCATTGCCGTCGATCGGCGCCGTCATCGTCACCGGGAAACCCGGTTGCTCGCCATCGCCCACGGCCTGATCGTGGCCGCCGAGATCGGCATGAAAGAGCATGACCGACTGGCATTGGCCCGAACCATGATGGAACGTAAATTGTCGGGAAAGCGAACGTCTTCAAAACTGCCGGAGCTGGTCGAGCTGGTCATGGCAAAACCGCTGGTCTCGGCAAAAATGGTTGTGAAGACGCTCGGCGTCACGCCGCAGTCGGCGCGGCGGATTGTGGGCGAGCTGGGGCTGCGGGAGATGACGGGGAGGGGGAGGTTTCGGGCGTGGGGGGTGACCTGAGATCACCGGCGAGTGTTGGCATTCGTTGCAGGGTGCGGGGCGCTATTGTGAGCGACTGAGCCTGTTTACTCCTGGCGAGACCGTCGGTCCCTAAAATGTCAAACCGATCATCGGCAGGATGATGCTCGTGCGACAACGCGGGTACGGCAAAGGCCGATGTGGAAGACGAGGCCGGTGTTGCGAATGTTACAGCGTAAAGATTCCAGGTGGACACGCGTCGTGAGCGACCGAGGCAAAGGAGGAATGGAGTGCGTCTAACAAAGGCAGATGTCATCGAGTGCTTCGAAAAGCGCGATAGATCTTATCGGCTGGCACTCATGTGCACTCACTGGCTACGCGATAGTTCGCAGTATGCTCCATGTGCAATTGAAGAGGCAAAGAGCTTACAGATGGAAGCTCGCGGCCTCTGGATTTCCTACTCGGACCTCGCCCAGGCGCTCGAGCAGCAAGATCTGCGCGAAGCCCTTTTGGCAGAATTTGCCCTTACACATCTCTATGCGCTGATTTGCCCTCCGTTCGAATTTCTCAACGACTTTTGCGAAGACTACGACAAGGAGAGCCCAAAAATTTCATTGTTGCGAGATCTGAAAGCGGCGGGATGGTACCAGTTTGCCAGAATCGTAAGAAACACGCTCTCACATAATTTCCGCTTCGACTTTGATGCTGGGACTAAGGCAAGGCTGCCGATCAGCTGGAACGGGATGACGATATCGGAAGCAATGAACGGGCAAGAAATTACCTACCTGACCCTGTGGCACAAGACAGGGTACGACCTCTTTCTGGAGATGAGGGCATTCGCCGAGGCGTTGCCGACTGATCATTAGGCGCTGCGAGGGGTAGTGAAATGGAACAACGCGTTAGGGAATTCCTTGAAAGTCGTCAGGCGGCTCATCCCCGCTCGCTTGCTTATTATCTTCAGCTTTGGGATGGCCATTTGTCCGCGGGCTTGGCGAATAACCACTTCATCCTTGAACTGACAAGCGGGAACGATTCAAAGTTTTTTCAGCGCGTCTGGGAGATGTTGCTCGCGCGGCACCTGCTCGCTTGCGGCCACACCATTAGCTCCCGTCCGGAGGGAGAGCCGGACTTTCGATTTGAAAGTGGCGGCCGGGTCGTGTGGGTGGAGGCCGTTTCACCCGAACCAGGTCCGGACCTATCTAGGGATCCACCCATCACCGGTCCAAAAGTTCCACATAGGGAAACGCTACTGAGATGGACCACCGCCTTCGCTGCCAAATCGAAAAAAGGTCTGGAGTATCGGAGCAAGGGCGTTGTGAAGCCCGATGACGCTTACGTCGTTGCGATTGATGGAAGTCAACTCGGATGGTTTCCTCTCACGCATGGGGCGTCCCAGCGCATGCCCTACGTGGTGGAGGCCACCTTCGCCGTAGGCCCGTTGGCATTCAGGGTGGATGAAGAATCTAGTCGATTTCTTGGAGCCACCACGACAGTAAGTCCCGCAGTGCTCAACCGCAACAGCGCCTCAGTTCCGACGGCAGTGTTCTTTGACCCAAGTTACTCCCACGTAAGCGCTGTCATCGGGTGTGTGCCGCCAATGTTCTGTCCTCCGGAATTGCCGGTTCAAATCGCCTATAATCCGCTGGCGGCTGTTCCGGTGGAGCCCGGATTGTTTGGACGATTGGCTGAAGAGTGGGGCGCGGTGCTCGTGGAAAGCGACGCGGAATGGCAGGACTGGGATCTTGTGCGCTGGGATTCGCGTAACGGCTGAAAGTGCGTCTTTGGTTGCCGGAACTGGTCGAGATCGTCAGGGAAAAATCGCTGATGTCGGCCGGCATGGTGATCGGTACACTTGAGGTAGGTGCCCAAGCGGTGGGGCGGATTGTCTTTGAGCTATCTAGGCCTTCGCAAGACGATGGGAGGTTTCAGATGCGGCACGAGTATTGAGTTGGCAAGCTTGCATTTTTGGTCCTTTCTATTCTAGATAGTTATTGCGGGGGAACATCACACGCTACGAATCTTGATTGTAAGCTCGAGGCAGCTGTCGCGCCCGCGACCGGACAAATAAATCGACAGGCGCTCATGCTTCTTTTGCATATATCTGACATTCACTTCAGATCGCCGGATTGCCTCAATCCGGACCTCGATCCCGATCGCCCTTACCGAACGCGTCTCATTCATGACGTCCGAGACCGCGTTGCAGAGCTTGGCTCCGTTGGGGCAATCCTGATTGGTGGTGACATCGCGTTCAAGGGCGCGCCCGAAGAATATTCTACGGCGATGATTTGGATAAAGGAATTAGCTGCTGTGGCCGGCTGTCCTCCAGAGCGGATATTCGTTATTCCAGGCAACCACGATGTCGACCGATCGCTAATCGGCCGGACGCCGGCCATTCGCAACGCGCAGTCGGCTATTTCGAAAGCAGAACCTCAACGGCGAGAACGCGAATTTAGAACGCAAATTAGCGATGCTGATACGGCGAGATCGCTCGTCACCCCGATTTCTGCTTACAACGATTTTGCGAAAGTCTTCAATTGTCAGGTTTACCTTCCTGATCACCTTTATTGGAAGCAAGATCTTGATCTTGAAGACGGTGTAACTCTCCGCATCTTTGGCATGACTTCAACCATATTGTCGGGCGAGGGCGGGAGGGATGATACTCGGGAAAGCCTGTATCTAAGCCCGCTTCAGACGGTGCTCGATCCCCTCGACAACGTAGTGAACCTCGCGTTCTGCCACCATCCTCCGGATTGGTTGATGGATCAGGACGACGTTAACGACGCGATCTGCGGTCGATCCACAATTCATATGTTTGGTCACAAACATCGGCAGCGCATCACGCGTGAAGAAGGATATATCAGGTTCAGCGCAGGTGCGGTGAATCCAGATCGCAATGAACAAGGCTGGATGCCTGGTTACAACCTTGTAAGGGTGAATATATTAGGGTTCGGCCAAGACCGCCGCATCGCCATAGAAGCTCACCTGCGCCAATGGCAATCGAACCCCGACCGGTTCCGCGCGGTATTGACTGCTCAAGATGAGAATGTCTTCAGTCACTCCATCAGATTCCCTGGTGATGCCAGAGGAAAAGTTCATTTGTCGGAGACTTCCGTAGGAGTAACCTCGCAGGCGAGTGCAGTTGCCGCGGCAACAGCCGAGACTGTCAACGAAGTCGATGCGGAGGCCGCCATGGGTGACCCAAGCACACGAAATCTGGTTTTTCGGTTCTGGGGTCTCACATCCAGCGCCCGCCGCGAAATTACAATGAAGCTGGGGCTTATCACCAAGGACGAGCTAACTATCCCCGAGCCAGAGCGATACGGCCGAGCACTTATTCGCGCAGGCGAGAGAGATAAGGTGGGTGAACTGGCCACTGAAATTGCCAAGAGGGAGACTAAGTAGGGTGGATACCGGGACAATGCACACAGATTTCCCTCGGTGGTATAGCTCTCTCGAGATTGGCAACGATCAATCTCGGCGCCAATCTCGATGGGAAGCCATCTACAAGATCGCAACTGAAGCGGCCACGGAGATGATCGAGCCACTCCTTCGATTGGCTTTCAAGACGAGGGTCGCGCCCCAGGCTTCATTGGAAGCCGAGATCCGAAAGTTTTTCAAAGCGACCGACGATACTTTCGAAATGCAAGGCAACGATCGAGAAATTCAAATACTCGCCGCTGCTTGCCTGGCGGTGATGATGGAAGTCAATGAAGATCTAGGGGCGAGAGCGGCGCTCTCCGTTACAACCGCCGAATTTGGCGGGGCCCGGAAACCGAAATTACCAATTGACCTCGGAAATCTTGGTGAAGCAGCGATTGCTCAATGGGCAAAATCCAACAGTGACCGGCCAAACCTGAACAAGTATCGATCTTCCGATGCCCCGAAATTCGATTTCGAAAAAGCGACGGCAAAGATCACTGAAACCCCAGATTTCAGTAGTGTGATAGCCGCGTTTACCCTCGCAGCTGATGCCACGAGAGGAGCGTTGAGGCAGCTTGCCATTCGCCAATCTAACGCCCTCTATGCCGTGGATCGATTTCTGAAGGTGCAGGATGAGGAATTGCAATTGCTTTGGTGGCTGACTGGACAGCGAAGCTTCGATTATGATTGCAGCTTCGATGCTGTACCTACTGATGCCCAACCTCTTGTTCTCGCGCATGAAGTCGCTGGCATGACCGAGTTTTCTCCCGGCCCTGTATCCGTAAAAGCGATTCTTTCGCGCGCTGGATTGAAGGAGCGCAAGAAACTCGCTGTTGTCACGGCTATCAATGCGGTAGACGGCGAGTGGCTCAAAAGGACAGTAGGGGAGACGGATCCTTCTCCTCTGGCGACCCCTCTTCACGCTGCAGCAAAACGGCAGCTCGAGACGGGCGCGGGTGATGCGTGGGTGGCAGGATGGGCCGCAGCAGCCTCTGTTGATGCCGAACATAGCTTGACGCCGTTATCTCTAGCGATGCAGTTTTATCGTGAGCGATTGCTCATCCGGTTTGCGTGATAAAATGACGGCGGAAACCGACGTTCAAATAATCTGCGCGAATCGCGATTGCCGTATTGCGGAAGGTGGGCGATGCGTGGAAGGTCTCGAATCCGCAAACTGTCCTTATTTCGGCAGGATAGCCCAAGAAGAAGAGGCCGAGACTGAAAGTGGCGCGACCGACGACGAGGAAAGCGTTTATTTGCCGGCCTCTGGTTTGCTCCGAGCCTTTGATGCCAACCGGTTTTTGCGTGCCGGTGACGCCCGCCTCATAGCGATCCTCGGCCCAGGTGATACTGGCAAGACAAGCCTGATCGCAAGCCTGTACGATTTGTTTCAGATGGCTCCCATCGCGACGCTCGATTTTGCGGGGTCAGATACGCTCCACGCGTTCGAACAGGCATGCCACGACGCGCGAGCAGAATCGCGAAGAGACGTTCCCTTTACAGAGCGCACACCCCGCGGGGACGTGCGATTCTATCACATTGATCTCGCGACAGCTCATGGTGAAAAGACTGCAATATTGCTTGGAGATCGTGCTGGCGAAGAATATCGGGAAGCTGCAGACGATGTTGGCCTCACGGTCAATTTCAAAGAAGTTTCGCGTGCGGATTGTCTCACTATCCTCGTCGATGGCGAACGACTTCTGGACTCAGGACATCGTCACAACCTCAAAAGCAGCATTTTGATGATGATGCAGGCGATGCACGACGGCGGCATTCTCCCAATCGGCGTCAGTCTTGCAATCGTGCTAACCAAACTCGATCTTATTAAGGGGGCGGAGAAGCAGCTCCGAGTCGAGCGTGATTTCCAGAACTTATGTCAGACGCTACAAGAGACCTTTGGCGAAATTTTTTCTCGTGTAGGAATATTCGAAGTTGCTGCTGCTCCTAAATCGACGGCGCTACCGCGAGGAACCGGAGTTTCCGCTCTCTTACAGTTTTGGATGTTGCCGACCTATCAGGCTGCTATTGTCACCCCACCAACGCTAACGTTCGGAAGAGCTTTTTCTCGACTTCGGGTGTATGATGATGGGAACGAATAGCCGATGAACGAACACTCAGTTGTAATCATCGGCTTGCCAGGGTCCGGTAAAACCACTTTCCTTGCTGCCCTATGGCATCTTGTCACCTCGCGAGAAGTGGCAACGCTTCTTCGTTTCGCCAATCTGCGGGTGGGAGACGCTACACATCTTAACGCCATTGCAGCTCGATGGCGCGACGCCGTGGAGCAAGACCGGACCGGACTGACCGGAACTCGGCTGGTGAGCATGAATTTGGGTGACGATACCGGACAGCAAATCCGAATTTCCTTTCCAGACGTCCCCGGAGAGGCATATCGACGTATCTGGGAAGACCGCGAGTGCAGCCCCGCAGTTGCTGATCTCCTTCAAGCAAATGGGGTCATGCTTTTCATTCATGCAGACACCATCCGGGCCCCAAGTTGGGTCGTTGACGAAGTTGATCTTGCTCGCAAACTTGGGCTTGAGGTTGATCAAAATACCCCGGTTTCCTGGCATCCTCGCTTGGCGCCGACCCAGGTTCAACTCGTGGGGTTGCTGCAATCGCTGCTGGCTTCGCCGCTTGACGTCGGTGAGAGGCGACTGGCCGTGCTTTTTTCTGCTTGGGACAAAGTTGATGCGGAGGGTCTCGATCCAAACTCATTCCTCCACCAAAAGCTGCCATTGCTCGCGCAGTATCTTCGGCAAAGTCCAAAGTGGCTGACGAGGGTTTACGGTATTAGCGCACAGGGCGGCGACTACGACTCGGTCGAGGTTGGTGCTCTTCCAAGAGAAGAAGCGGAAGAATTGAGGAACCTCGATGATGCCTCCACCCGGATTAAACTGGTCGGGCCAATCCCTGCTACACACGACCTAACCGAGCCGTTGACATGGCTGGGAGGTTCGACATCCTGAAACTCGATCAAGCGTTACATGGATACGCAGACGGGCACCGCGAACTTGCCCTCTCGGCAGCGCTGAAGCCGCGTGACCAAAAAACGCTTCTTTCCTTGAGTGACATTTCAGGGCCCGGCGCGAAACTCGATGAAATCGGTTATCTCACCGGTTACCCGCTGACCGAGTCTGGATTCTACGCCTTGGCGCGCACCTGGCCAGCACCCGAAATGCCTCGGCCCGGATGCGTCTGGACGCACACTCTCCTCATCGATTTCGCAGACCTGGCTTCGCTTAGCCAACCCGAACAGCTTCTGGAGTTGTTCCATCGGCCGGAAGGAAGCTTTCCGATTGCGAAGTACTCGAAGCGTATGTCCCGGCTTTCGTTGGGCGGTGGCGGCACCGTCGACGTCGATGATAGCTGGGTCCGACCGATTCTTGCTGCACTTTACGGTCACGCGCCTAAAACGGTAGTGGCACGACGTCCTGATGACGCCACTTGTGATCGCACTGTCGTTGCGCTTTGGGGGCAACAGTGGCCACGGTTGAGGAGATCGTTCCGTTTTTGCACTCTGTCTTTTAGTGATCGGTCGTCTGATAACAATGTGTTCGATCTTCAGCTTGTTCCGCCCCATGACCGAAGCGGCAGGACCCGCTTTTCCGGGGCTTTAAATGTCGAGATAATGCCCCCGTCGCAAGAATCTTGGATCGACGACGCCGTAACGGACTTGCGGCGGCCAAACTCCGACGGGCTTCGGGATTTTCTTCTCCGCTCTGGATCTGACGTCACTTCGGGTCGCAAAGGCTTCTCCGCGCTCTGCCGTCTGTTTCGCGCGCTCGGTGTTGTTGATAGCGAGGTTTCGATCGAGAGGGCGATTGCAATTCTGCAAAACGAGCTTGGGACCAACGAGGCGGGTTCACTGCGAGCCGCTGTGATCAACCAGGCATTTACTCACGTCGATAGCCTTAACGATCAAACTTTTGAGTTTCTTTGGTCACAGAGGGCAGCAATCGAACATGGCGCTGTCCGATCACATGCAGCTGCCTTTGGCTCTGCGATATGGCGGCGGAATCCTGCTCTTCTCCAGACGCTCTCTAGTGAGCCAGGAATCTTCAATGAAGTCGTGGATCGTACCATCGGCTCGATCGACATTTCGCAACTGATCGGAGGTCTTCCGGCCGCACCCAAGTTGCTGAACCAGGCGCTAATGACTCGCCCAGAAATAGTTCGAGTACCAGCGTTCTGGAAACAAAACGATGAACCGCTCGCGTTCGAGTGCGCGTTGACGAACAAGATAGAAGCCTCCGCCGTCGAGGCGATGATGCGAACTACTCGGACTGATCTCGCCGGCCGCGCAGTGGCTAATTTCGGCGCAAGGACCGTCCTGGATCAAGTTCGCATCCGAACCGAAATCGGAGATAGCCCCGATCCTGCTTGGGTTCGAGCCTGTATTCAGGACCCGGTTGCGATCGCAGAGTTTCTTTCAGGCACCAGCGGTATACCGCGAAATATCCTTGTGCAGCTTGCTCGATATCTCGCGCCTGATACTGTGCCTAACGAAATTGGAGTAGATCCTTGGGTGATGGCGCTTGAAAGCGCCGTGGGCACGATATCGCCAGAAGAGGAGCTGTCGCTCAGCGCTTTCCTTCTCAGCCGTGCGCTTGGCAGCCGGTCACGTGCGAAAGCCCAGCTAATGCGCATGAGTTTGCAGCGAGTTTACGAGGCCGCAGCAGAAAATCGGCTGACAGCCAGTGAGTGGCAACTTTTGGAAGGCCGACTTCCGGCTTCGTTGTTCTGGTTTAGCTGGGACCGCTGCAAAAGATTGCGCGCCGGTGCAGCAGACCTTTTTTTGGATGGCGTTGTCAACCCCGAGGCTTTCGCGTGGGTCGTTCGGGATAATCAGCTGTTTCACCTTCTAGCCGAAGAAATCGCCAGCAAGGCCGGTGGACGTCGTTTCCTAAAGGGTGTTCGGCAAGTACTGAAAACTGCCGGAAACGACCTCGGTAGGCACCGACTTGATATTATAGACCGAATCCTTGACTGAATGGCTGCCCATCTCGTCTTTGGCCGCTGCGGCTGGGCGTTGCATGCGGGCCAAGATCAGCGCAGCGGGCATGTCACTTCTCGCCCTTCTGGAAGCACTCCTCCAGAACACACCGCGGGTTGGTACGGTGAATTGTGGTCGAGCCAACTGAGGCCGTGCAAGGAGCGACGGAATGATCGCGTGCTCTCACCGGCTGCGAGTGTAGTCAATGAGCTGATTGGTGAAGCCATCCTTGGCGTTATCGGCTTGTGGGATATCCGTCGTCGGATCGAAGAAGGCTTTTAGCACATAGTAGCTTATCTCCAGGGCGAGGCTCTCTGTCGGGATGTTTCCAAAATTGTTGAAGGCATCGGCGAAGCGCTGGGCGGCGGGCGGATGAGTAGACGTGGCCCGCCGAACGTCGTCGATAAGCCCGATCCAGATGAACGCTACGCAAATCGCCAGCGTTCGGAACTCGCGATGGGTACGGCTTGGTACTTTCTCGAGAATCCAAGAGACTGCCCACGCGTCCGCCTCGCGCTCTTGCTGGTGCATTAGCGCCGTAAATTCCTGATGCCCAAGTGCAAGGTGCGCGCATTCGTGTAGAATTACGAAACTCGCCGCTGCAAGAAATAGATTGTTGGTCAGGCCACCCTGAGAAGAGGCATCGGCCGTCGGGTCTGGCTCCATGGGAGCATCGCTCCACGAAAATCTCTCGTTTCGTATGAGCGCCAAGGCAGCGTTCTTCAGTTCGATCGCCGCTGAGCCGGGGCCACCCGGTTTGATGACCACCCGTGAAAGGTTTGTTTCGGCGGCCGTTTGTGTAAGGGCCCATAGGTCACGTACGGAAGCAGCAACGGCCCAAAGGCTTAGCAACGCCGCGTAGGTGCCCTCAATCTCTTTGATTTTCGGAAAGGCCTCGAAATTTGCCGGCCCATCGACAATTTCAAGGACCCATGTCTCTCCTCCCATTTGCGCCAACAATTCATCAGCGCGCTCCGGCGCAATTTTGAAGGGACTTTCCCGGAGCGAGGGGACAAAACCAAGCATTAGTCGTTCGGCATCGGTCATTCATAGAAGCTCCGGTTGTCGACGCTGATGTTGAGATTATCAGCCCGAATTGCCATGGGCCTAGCCACGGCACATGTGACGGTCACGACGTAGGGGTAGGAATCGTCCTGCACGAGTCCAATGTCGTTTCTTATGTCCGAGCTGGATCCATATTGCAGCTCGACCTCAACCTCGCCTTCAACACGATAGCTAATCTCGTGCGAATCCAATTTGGTTACGCTCACGCTGTTGATGTTGTGCCCATCGACCGTCGTGTGGGTCGAAAGCTCGTCAAGTTCATCAATCGTCTCCGAAATGAGCTTATCGAAAACCGCTTCTTGCATCACGTCAGCCACGGCATGGGTGATAGCCTCGCGGTTTTCAACTGCGGCTTGGAGCAACTGATCAAGGCCGAGCAAAACGTCCTGGATCATCACACGGATCTTCCGTCCTTTGGAGAGGATGGTTTCGGCGCGAACATGCGTTGCCTTGTTGAGACCATCCATCACTTCGATGACGGGATCGGTATAGTCGCGCACATCTATCCTGAGAGTGTCGCTGACGAAATCATCCGGCAGCCCTGCCTTTACGATGTAGCTTGCACGCTGCTGTCGAGTGACAGTCTTGGTGTCCTTGGCCTGCACGAACCAAACGCAGGCTCGAACTGCCTCATCAGGAGCGAGGCTGTGGAGTACATGCCCAATCGCTTCCCGCAGGCCGCTTGCCACGAAGTTTCCCCGCAACGGGTTATCTCGATCTCGAGCCACGCGGAAACAGCCTTCGAGCACCGTATCGAAGAACTTGTCCATCGGCATTCGTGCCTGGAGTTCGCGACGGATCTTCCTGAGTTGGCTCCAACGTGGGGGATTGTTATCCGATGTCATGTAATTCCGAAAGTCATTGTGGCCGGGGGATTCGTTCCCTTGCAGATATTGGATACGGAACTTGAATGTCAGAAAAAGATGCACTATTTTCTGACATATGAAAAGCTCTATGACATCAGTACCGGATCAGATTATGAAGCGTGCCCGCACTGGCGGGCGCGGCGGCGTTTTCACACCTAGTGATTTCCTGAGTATCGCTGGACGCGCCGCGGTTGATCAGGCGCTGTCTCGACTGGTGAAAGGCGGCAAGCTCCGGCGCCTCGCGCGAGGCCTGTACGATTTCCCGAAGGTCCATCCCCAGTTCGGGATGCTTTCGCCCGCCCCAGATGATATCGCGCAAGCATTAGCACGTGAGACTGGTTCCCAGCTGCAGATTTCTGGCGCGCGCGCTGCGAACGCGCTGGGCCTCTCCACTCAGGTTCCGGCGAAGAACACCTACCTCACGGATGGTCCCTCCCGCCGTGTCGTTTTGGGCAAGCGGGTCGTCGATCTCCGTCATGCATCGCCCAAGCATTTGATCGCTCCTGGCAGTGCGGCGGGCACAGTCGTACAAGCGCTTCGCCATGTTGGAGCGATGCGTGCCGGCGACGTTGCACAGATCGCAGCGCGTCGCCTGTCGGCCAGTGACAAGAAGACGCTCGCTTCCTCTGCGGTCCAGGCCCCAGCTTGGATGAGGCCGACGCTCGTATCAATCGCCAACACAGCGTCCGGTGAAATCGATGGATAGGGTAGCTCTTCTTCCGGTCGAGGATCGAGCTGCCCTTTTTGGCGAAACAGGAGCCGTCCGAGGGGTCGCCAATACAATCATCGAAAAGGACTTCTGGGTCTGCTGGACCCTGAGGCGTCTTTTCGGCCTGCAGGAGAGGGATGCAGCCACTCTTGTCTTCAAGGGCGGAACGTCCCTTTCCAAGGCGTTCGGCGCCATCCGACGATTTTCCGAGGATATCGACCTTTCGTTCGATCGAGCGGAGCTTGGCTACACGGGCGATCGCGATCCCGAGAAGGAAGGCATCAGCAAGAAACAGGCGAACAAACTCATCGAGGCCCTGGTTGGGGATGTCGAGAGGCATATTGCCGAGAAGTTGCTTCCCGCGCTTCGGCTCGCCATCATCGAACAATTGGATGAGCCGGCCAAAGGCAATTGGTCGCTGGAAATAGACGCCAACGACGCGCGGACGGTGAACTTTCATTATCCGACGGCGCTCCCCACCTCCGAATATCAAGGTATGGCCTACATCACCCCTCGCGTGAAGCTGGAGCTCGGCGCACGCGGTGATCCATGGCCTACCGAGCGGAAAGTCATTCGTCCTTACGCGGCGGACGATTTTCCGGACTTTTTCCAAGATCCGGAAAGCACCGTGACTGTTCTCTCGGCGCAGCGAACCTTCTGGGAGAAGGTAACTGCGCTTCATGCCGAGGCGCACCGTCCTCAGGAAACAGCCACCCCTCAATATTTCTCACGGCACTATTATGACCTCGCGATGCTTCTCGACACCGCGGAGGGAAAAGCCGCAGCAAGCGATTTCGATCTTCTGGCAACCGTGGCAAAGCACAAGGCAACGTACTTTCGGTCCAGCTGGGCCAGCTACGACACAGCGAAGCCTGGTACTTTGAGCTTGATGCCGAGCGAATCTCGTATCAAAGATTTGCGCGGCGACTATCGTGCCATGGCGCCGATGATGTTTGATGAAAAGCCGCTTTCATTCGACGACATACTTGCCAAAATCAAAGAGCTCCAAGAAACAATTAACAGCTAACTCGTTGCTGCATGCCGGGGGGAAGTCATTAGTTCGATACGGTCCATCGATCTACGTCTCGTAGATGATCTCGTTGACTTCGTCCGGGGGCAGGGCTTCGTGCTGGACTTTTCCGACAAGAGCTTTTCCGACTTCTTCGCCTCGGAGCTCAAGGTCAACATCGACGACCCTAAATATGCCGTGAACGGAGGTTCGAAGGGAAAACGACTTCGCTATTTCCTGCAACACTGCGACGATACCACCGCCGTTCGTACTCTCGCGGCGCTTTGGGAACATCGTTCGGAATATCTCGCGCGCACCGCCAGCAAAGACCCGGTCGTCAATGCTGAAACCCGCTACCAAGGGCTGATCAATCGACTTTCGGGCAATTCCGCTCCGCAAGCAGCCGCACCCGGAGCCACGGCAACCGCCATCGATCGTCAGAAAATCGAGAGGGCCAAGTCTGATCTTCTGCAAATCACCGCGCTCACCGCACAGGCGCGTGGTTATGCCTTCGAGGGTTTTCTCAAGGACCTCTTCGATGCCTTTGGATTAGCCGCCCAGGAACCCTTCCGTCTCCGTGGCGAACAGATCGATGGCAGCTTCCAGCTTGGCAGTGAAATCTATTTGCTTGAGGCCAAGTGGCAGAGTCAACCCATCGGTGTTGCCGAGCTGCACACCTTTCATGGCAAGATCGAGCAGAAGGCAGCGTGGACTCGCGGACTATTCGTCAGCAACAGCAGCTTCACCGAAGATGGCCTTGTTGCCTTCGGACGAGGCAAGCGGGTCATTTGTATGGATGGTCTCGACCTTTATGAGATGCTGGATCGCGAGCTTCCGCTCACCCAGGTTCTCGAGCGCAAAGTTCGCCGTGCCGCGGAGACGGGCTCGCCGTTCATCCGCGTGCGTGACCTCTTTCCGCGTTGATCAGGGGAGAAGTCGCAAATGGTACAGTTCAACGATTGGTGCGATTCTGCCGACGGCGAAGTTGGGGCGCACTTTCGCAGGGTGATAACCGGAAGAGCAGCCGACCTCGGCACCGGTATACAAGCAACAGCGGCAGTCGTTCCCACCCACTACGCTTCTGAAGAACATGTCGCCCGAGCCCTACGCCGACTTGGAAAACCCGCTGCTGCGGCTTTGATCGAGGGCAAACTTCCGACAACCAAGGCAATTCGCTCCGGCGACCTCGGCGAAATTTATGCGACCGAGTGGATCGATGCCCATAGCGGCGGCTATCACGCGCCGATCAAGAGACTGCGTTGGAAGGACCATCGCAACATGGCCATGCGCGGTGAGGATGTCATCGCGCTCCTCCAGGATGCGGAGACGCAGCGGTTGCGGTTCTTGAAAACCGAAGCCAAGAGCCGTGCGGCCCTGACGGCGCAGGTCGTCGCCGAAGCGCGCGAGAATCTGAACAAGGATGGTGGGCTGCCTTCCGGTCATGCCCTTTCGTTCATTTCGGCACGCCTGCTTGAACTCGGCAATGAACCTTTGGCCGACGCAATCGACGACGCGCTTTTGAAACACGGAATTCCACCCGCGAGCGTGAAGCATCTTCTTTTCACATTCTCTGGAAATTCACCGGAGGCAATGTTGACCGCCTCGTTGCAAGCCTATCCCGGTGAGGTTCATCAGTGGGGGATCGGTCTTCGCGTGGATGGCCATGCCGCCTTTATCGGCGCCGTCTATGATCAGGTGATCGTCAATGCCAACAACGCCTGAAGCGATAATCGCCGATATCAACGAAGCTGCAACCGCGGGGTTTCGCGGGCGCCTGATCGCCCGCGGCCAAGCCAGGGCGATTATATGGCGTGATGGCGTATTGCCTCCGGATGCGCCAGCGTTCGCGCCCCAACTGACCTATGATTTGCACACCTACGGATACGCCCTTCTCGGGCTCGGCCTACGTCTCCTCGAACTCGGCGGCGACGCGGCGCAAGCGCGTATCGCATTCGAGCAGGCGGCAACCGCTCTTGAAGCTGTCATAGCCAAGGGTAATCCTGTGGAGGTCGATCGCGATTTCCACTTTGTCATGGCAGCCGCCAGTTATCATCTCGCGCATCTTTCCGCCCGCGCCTACTCTCTCCTTTCAGTTGTCAGCACAGACGAGAACTTTTCGTTGATCGAACGGGTGCTGGCGCAGTTGATGCGGCGGGATTTCAGTGCTCTTCGCGCTGCAGTGTTCGACTACAGGGCTTCCGGCGAGGGCAGCGATGCCCGAATCGCGACCAATGTTCAGGTAGGTCTCGATCAGGCCGAGCTCGCGGCGGTCCCGAGTGACGGCGGCAACGACTTCTTGTTCGATGGTCTCGACACTGCGCTAATAGATGCTTTTCTTGCGGCCATGTCCCTCTTTCTTCTCGCGCTCGAAAGAGGCGAGCGGCCGCTGCTCGATCAGGCGCTGGAGCGGCTCCGAACAAGCCTCTCCATTTGCAGTGAGCTGAATTTGCTACCACAATGGTGGGCGCACCGCATTGCTATCCATCTCCTGTCGGATCTGTGGTCGAGTACGTTTCACGAGAAGGTGCCGCTCCAACCGGCGGGCGGGGAAGCCGCCGACTGGCCGCGTCTTCGCGAGCTGTTCATCGCCTTGCTTCAGCGCCGCCCCAAATCGGAGATCGACCTTTGGCCGTCGCAGATTGAGGCTGCGGCCCGCGCCGCCGATCAGTCTGACGACCTCGTGGTTTCTCTGCCTACTAGCGCCGGAAAGACGCGCGTCGCCGAGCTGTGTATCCTGCGATGTCTTGCCGGCGGCAAGCGGGTGGTCTTTGTCACACCTCTGCGTGCCCTCTCTGCTCAGACAGAGACCAACCTACAGAGAACCTTCGGGCCTCTCGGCAAGACGATTTCTGCGCTCTATGGCAGCATCGGGGTGAGCGGCTTCGACGAGGACGCGATCCGGGAGCGCGATATCGTGGTGGCAACCCCGGAGAAGCTCGACTTTGCGCTGCGCAACGATCCCACTCTTCTCGATGATGTCGGCCTACTCGTCTTCGACGAAGGCCATATGATCGGTCTCAACGAGCGCGAAGTTCGGTATGAAGTGCAGATCCAGCGGCTTCTTCGCCGCCCGGATGCGCACGAGCGGCGGATCGTATGCCTGTCGGCAATTCTACCCGATGGAGATCAGCTTGACGATTTTGCTGCATGGCTCCGACGCGATCACCCAGGAGGCCTTATCAAGAATGACTGGCATCCAACCCGGTTGCGGTTCGGCGAGGTGGTGTGGACTTCGTCCACCGCGCGATTGAATTTGCGCGTCGGTGAGGAACGTCCATGGGTGGCCCGCTTCCTCACTGGTGCCGAGCCGCCGAGGTGGGTCCCGCCAAAGCGTCGCCGAACACGTCTCTTTCCTGACAATCAACGCGAGCTCTGCCTTGCGACGGCTTGGCGGCTGGCCGACGAGGGACAGACGGTCTTGATCTTCTGCCCGGAGCGGCGGAGTGTCGAGCCGTTCGCGGACGTGATCGTCGACCTTCATGAGCGCGGGGCACTGCGCTCCCTGCTTGACGCCGATCCAGCGGTCCTCAACACCGCGATTGCGCTTGGAGAGGAATGGCTGGGGCCGAACAGCGCAATCCTCAAATGCCTTCGCCTAGGCGTGGCGCTGCATCATGGCGCCTTGCCGACGGCCTACCGCAAGGAGGCTGAGCGATTGTTGCGCGAGAACGTGCTGAAGGTGACCATCTCGTCGCCGACTTTGGCGCAGGGACTCAACTTATCCGCTACCGCAGTCGTCATGCACTCGCTTTATCGCAGCGGCGAGATGATCGAGATTTCTGAGTTCAAGAACGTCATCGGTCGCGCCGGCCGGGCCTATGTCGATGTCGAAGGCATTGTGCTTTTCCCGATGTTCGACGACATCGCCAAGAAGCGGCGCAACTGGGAGAAGCTCATCAACGATCTCGGTGCTAGAAACATGGAAAGCGGTCTAGCGCTTCTCGTTTCGGCGCTTTTATCTCGGATGCACGCGTGCATTGGCGGCGATCTCAATCAGCTCATCGACTATGTCGTCAACAACGCGGCCGCCTGGAATTTCCCGGAAATCGCGAACGAGAATCCCGAGGATCGGGAACGTGCGCTTGCCGACTGGGAGCGGCATGTTGCGACGCTTGACACGGCGATCCTCAGCCTGATCGGTGAAAATGACGTTCCCGACGAGGGAATCGAGGCGACGCTGGACACGATCCTTCAATCGTCCCTCTGGCACCGGCGCCTCTTGCGCCAGAATGAGCAGGTCCAGCAGGTCTTGAAGGCCGGCCTCCTTTCCCGAAGCCGGCTGATCTGGAGTCAATCGACGGCCGCGCGCCGGCGTGGTTACTTCCTTGCCGGAGTTGGACTGACGACCGGGCATGCCATCGATGCGATAGCGGCAGAGGCCAATCTTCTCCTGATCCAGGCAAACGGAGGGATTCTCGAAGGTGACGCAGAGGCGACAATCGCCGCAATCACAGCCATCGCCGAGCGGGTTTTCGCGTTCTTTCCTTTCTCCCCCGACCCGATGCCCGCAAACTGGCGAGACGTCCTGCGGACATGGCTTCTGGGCCAGCCAGTCGCCGATATCGCCGCCGGACAGGAGTCAGAAACGCTGCAATTCATCGAGGGAGGTCTAGTTTATCGCCTTCCTTGGGCTATGGAGGCGATCCGCGTGCGCGCAGCCGCGAACGGCGATACGATCGGCGTCTTTGGTGCTCTGCTCGATGACCATGAGCTGGGCCTCGCTGTTCCCGCCGTCGAAACGGGTACGCTCAATCGCTCGGCTTCGATCCTTATCCAGGCGGGCTTCAATTCGAGGCTAGCGGCAATCAAGGCCGTCGTTGACACAGGCGCGGCCTTCCAGACCGGCCAAGAGCTTAGGCAATGGCTCAGTTCGGAGGCTGTCACGGCGTGGAGCGCGTTGCCAGACTGGCCGACTCTTGAGACGAAGGCAATGTGGACGGAATTCGTGCAGAGCTTTACGCCGCGCGAAAACCGCACTTGGGCAGACCGTCGATATTGGGCAAACGTGGCGTGGTTCGGTGAGCCACCACCACCAGGCACTCTCGTGCAGGTTCATCATTGGGAAGGTCAACCTCGGGTGCTTGCCGCCGACGGTACCATGCTCGGCAATTTGCAGGCCGCACTTAATCCTGGGAGAGCGGGCCTGTTGCGCGCCCAGGTCGCCCAGGACGTCGGCCGAATCGACATCACCTATCTAGGGCCGGCCGACCTGTCTGGCGCATGACCTGCTTGACGGAACGGGTTCGGGCCGAATGAGGACCGGGCCGTTAAGACGTGTACCTTTACTGATCGAAAGCCGGGGCCGAATGACGGATTGGGTTGTAGAGCTGAATGCAGATTCCGATACCGCAAAGCGCTGGATGAAGCTCTTTCCTAATACGTCCGATATGCCGGCGGTTATCACCTGGAAGCACAACGAGATAGAGCGCGTTGTTTTGAGCGCAAAGGAGATTGGCGAGGCATCAAAGCCCGTCGAAGCCCACGCCGTTGCATCTGCGATCATCAGTTTGATGAACTCAATTGCAACTGTGCGAGGAGCGGCAGCCGTCACCGCGGGGATTGTTTACGATCGCGCCAACCCAAATTACAAAGGGATGATCACAGCTTCTATTTCGCTGACAATGCCGTCTCTCTTCGTCTCGGCGGTAATATACACCCATGGTGCCGCCCCTTCGGAGCGCTCGCCTTCTCCTACGAGTGCGCAAATGCAATACAAAGCAGCGGAGAGAAATAATCACTATCGTGATGCGCTTCGCTATTTAAGCGAAAGCGACGACTGGCAAAGCCTCTACAAAGTCCAGGAAGCCCTGGCCAAGATTAGGTCAGAAGACAGTTGGCGATGCATTTCCAAGAGTGAGTGGAATCGGCTAAAACGAACCGCGAACGAGCCGCGGCATCACGAAAACAAGGTCCGAACGCCTCAGCCAATGCTGCATCATCAAGCCGTCGACTATGTAGTCAAAATGCTCGACGAAGCCGCTAGTGTTGTGGCGGCCGTCGAAGTATCGAGCTTATAGTCGAATTTCGGGCCAGGGGCCGGCTACCGTTCGGTGATAGAGGCAGCCGATCACCATGGCGTCGATCGCCACTTCGACATACCAGCTGTGGCTGTCGTCGGGATCGCCGGGAAGCCCGCGACGCGTTTCGCGCGGCTCTTTACCACGGGCGAGGATGGCCACGCCGTTCCAGGGTTTTTCTGGTCGGGCCAAATGGCGCCCTAGCCGGCGCCCTCAATCTCGCGGACGGAAACTTGTCGTCCGGCGCCTTCAGTTCCTGCAGCCAGACGACGACATCGGGTTTCGCCTCGTCCAGCCACCGAAGCAGCACGTTGAGGCGGCCGTTGATGCCGTTGACATTGTAGGTGGCGAGCTTCACCGGCTTTGATCAGCGCTTGTGGTCGCCCTTGTCGCCCTGGCCAGGTTTCGCATCGTTCTTCGCGTCATGCCGAGCATCCGCCGATAGCGATCGGGAGACGTCAACGCTCTCCTTGAACTTGCCTTCCTCATCACGCCGGACGTAACGTTTGTCGGTACCGGTATCGATCAGTTCGCGCTTGCTCATGACAGGACTCCTTTATGGTTGCTGCATGGCTAAACGCGCGTCGCTTCCAAAAGATGCATGGGAATCAGGCGTCTACCGACGACTGGCAATGCGGGCAGGGGCGAACGGCTAAGTCATTTCGTTTAAACGAAGGCATCGCAGGTGCCGCAGCGTCGACATAGGCCGCCGGGGCCGCAGTCGATTGCCGAGGGCATGTAGAAGGGGCGCAGCCCAAGCCGCTCGAAGCCTGTCGCCACGCGGCTGATGACAGGCTCGTGGGGAACCGGCCCGTGCGTGTAGAGTGCAGAGCGCGGAGGCTCCGTCGGGTCGTCTCCCGCCTTGCCCCTGACGCCGAAGAGATGTTCGGCCTCGGTATAAAACGGTTCCAAATCCGAATAGGAGACGGGCCATGAGGGCGAAACGCCATCTTCATGCGCGACTTCGCTGAAGTCGCGCTCACGGAAACGGAACATTGCGGTTCCGTAGAATTTCGTGTGGCCGCCGACGTAATAATATTGTCCGGGGCGATAGCTGCGTCCGGTCTCGTCGCGGTAAAGATCGGTCGTGCGATACCGGTTCTCAACGAAAACTGCTTGCGCGTCGGCGCTCCGATGAGGGCGGAGTTGATCGCGCCTGCCGAGAGTACGAAAAGCGACACGCGCGTGCAGTCATGCGTGATGAGCTCGCTTTAAGTGACACTCGGCTTGTCCACCAGCTTCTCGACCAATCGCCTGAGTTCCGACGGCGTCGTTTGACCAGCCACCACCTCATAATAACCGATCCCGGCGCGTCGCAGCGCCTCCTTCTTGACCGCGTCACGCGCGGCCGCGGTGCCTTTATGATGCGCGCCCCCCTGATATTCGATGACGTGCCGCGGCTGGCAATTGCCGTCGACGAGGAGCAAGTCGACACGTTTGGAATTGATGCAGCTGTAGGCGTTTGGGTCGGCACTGCGCAGGATCTCGCCCAGTGAAACCTGAGCCATCACCTGCCAGGACGAATTGCAGCCGATCACGACACTGTCGAGTTCCCGAAACACACGGGCTTCGCTCTTGTTCAGCAATGGCTGAACGGTGAAGTCCGAACGCATCACGATACGCAGTTGATCCGTGGCATCGATTGGCCGAGATGGCTGAGCAGCTGCGATCTGAAGCCAGGGGCCCTGTATGACGCGCTCGTTCCAGCGCCTTTCCTCCGATCGCGACCTGTTTCTCTCTCGCCACGCCCGTCTGCTCGTCGCGGTTAGGAACTGCTCAACGGCCATGCCGATGATAATGCCGACAAACAGGGCGGCGATTAGCAGTTCCGGCTTTTCGAAGTCTGCAATGGTTATGCCGCCCGAAGCGCCGACTGCGGCAGCTCCGATGATCACCCAAGGTGCTGCGAACAGCACCGACCTTTGGCGATATTGCATGCCCCTCTCCGGATTTCCCGCCAAGATAGTACAACGCGTGTACGATGCGCGGAAAGTCATCCAAAAGAATGAGGGCTCGCACGCAAGGCGAACCGATATTGGCTCGGCGGTCAGTCACAATCCGCTCGGGCCAGGACATTCCTACGTCGCTGGCACCGGGAGAGCTTTCGAGGCCAGCGGGTCGGCTTGTTGCCATGGTGTTCACGTTCTGGGCTAAAAAGATCGCATAATGGATCGAAGGGAACTGGCCCGGCAGGCGAGCAAAGAAAGACAAGGTTGACAGGCGCATTGCTTCTTCGATTGAGGGTTCGGCAGTTCATGCGTGACGACGGTGGTGCCGATCGATCGGGCCTTCGCCCGTGCGCGCTGGCAACGCCGGCGCTCTGGATGCGCTACATAGACCGCGTCGGGGTTGGCGGAAAATCTTTTAAAACTCCGGCGATGCACAACAAGGAAGCTCGCCGATAAGTTGCCCACGTGCAACTTTTGAATCAGTACGGTTTGACTTCGTTCAGGGCCAATGTAGCCTCACCCGTCTCATCCCCCATTCGACTGGCCACGAATTCTGCTCCTGGAAAGGTGAGGTGGACATTTGAGCGTGGCTATAGACGGGCAGTCCGGTAATCGTTATTTCGGATATACCACCCCATCACCAAATCATCCCGTGAATTTTCAAGGGCTTTTATATTGAAAAAAGTGCAACGCAGTTTTGCCGTCGAGTACAAAAGCGGCAGACGAAAACTCGATACTAGGTCGAACTCGATCTGGGGCAACGTGGACCTAAAATCCGTCGCTCGCGACCTAGACAAAGAGGCAATGCCGTTTCTGTCGGATAGCTCTCAGAGTGGCAAATCCAACAGCGAAATTTCTCTACCAAAACCAGATCAGGCTGAGTCGTTGTTGACACCGCCTCTTGAGCCGTCGACAACTGCATCAGATACACAGGAGACGAGCATGGCCGACGAGACTGATACTGCAACCAGTGCCGATGTGCCGGCCGTTGTCGAAACGCCAATTACGCCGAAGAAACAGCGCAAACCCAGGGCCAAGAAAGCCGCGACACTCGAAACCGCGTCAGCTGACACTACGGCAGAGCCAGCAGCTGCTCTGGCCGGCGCCGGTGGTGTGAAGAGGAGAGGGCGCAAGACAAAGGTGGTCGAAGCTGCGGCGAGTGCCAAACGCGCACCGGTGCGCCGCGCTCCAAAGGCTGTGCAGCCGGCGCCTGCCGCGCCGATGACCGCGATCGATGAGATGGCAGACCTATTGCAGTTGGAAGAGGAAAATCAACGGCTGCGCAAGCTTCTGGCTGAAAAACTTCGCGCTGAAAATGCCGATCTGCGCAAACGGCTGAAGCTCGATTGATAAAGGCAGCCGGTCAACCGCCGGGCGCATTTCCATGCTTATCAAGATACACATTTTGGCGGCGGTGGATGCTGTTGCCAGAAGTAAAACACACTGCCTGCTTGCGGGATAACACGCGAGGTCGGATAGATGGCGTCTCCCTGGAAATTCCTTGCCCGACTGATCTCACCGGGACGCGAACAAAAGCGAAAAAACGGCTCGACCGAGAAGGTTTCGCCGGAGGCGTTGCCTAGTTCTGGTCCGACTGAAACGCCTGCCGAGGACAGCCTGACCAGCGCTGCTCGACCGGCAAGCGAGGAGCCACCTCGTCACGATGAAGCCGCTGCAATCTCCGCAGTGCCAGTGCAATCCGAAGAAGCCGAAAACGATGTCCACGACAAGGTCGACGGCGAAGTTGCCGAAATCGTGGAGGTCGCTGATCCCGCTATATCAGGTGGTACTGGTTTCGACGTCACCGCTGCGAATGATGCCGCTAGGCTCAAGCGAATTGCCGAGTCGCACCGCGCGAGCAAAGGAGCCGCAGCAAGGAAGCGGTGGCGATTGCAAACGATCCCCAATTTATCCAAACTGCAAACGGGATGAGCCTCGATGACTAGATCAGGATGCTCAGGGATCAGCTGGCCAGAAAGCTAACGTTGCAAAACGCGCAGTTGAGAAAAATGCTGGAGCGGTTTGAACCATGAGCGTGACGCGCTGCCTGCCTTTTAAGCTTGTTGCAGGTGTCCTTTCAAGGCGATAGAGGCGGCATCCTATCTTGCGACCTATCCTCACGACGGTTATACTGTTTTTGAAAAACAGTATAACCCTGGAGTCGAGCTATGAAGTCCATCGACCTCATGTATCAGACGATGCTCGCTGAGCTCGGTCAGCGCTCGCTCGACGCCGCTTGGACGGCCGATTTCCCTCCGGAGGGTCGGTTCACCCCGGCAAACATCAAGGGGCGCAAGTACTGGTATTTCGACATCCCGGATGGACATGGTGGTACGAAACGTCGTTACGTCGGTTCCGCTGATGATCCGGTTATCGCACAGCGCGTAGCTGATCATAAGCGGGACAAGGACGATCTACGCGCTCGCAGGCGCTTGGTAAATACCCTGACCCGCGAAGGCGGGATGATCGCCCCTGACGCCATGTCGGGCGATATCGTCGAGGCTCTTGCCGATGGCGGTCTCTTTCGGCTCCGGGGTATTCTCATAGGCACGGTGGCCTTTCAGTGCTATTCAGGACTGCTCGGTGTCCGTCTTCCCATGGCTGCGATCCTGACCGGCGATGCTGACATCGCCCAGGACTATGCCATCAGTCGGGAGGTCGAAGATAGTCTGCCTTCGATCCTTGAGTTGCTGCAGGGCGTCGACGCCAGCTTTCGTCCAGTTCCACATCGATCGGGAGCCGCGGTCTCGTCAGCGTTTCAGAATGCCGACGGCTACAGGGTTGAGTTCCTGACGTCGAACCGTGGTTCGGATGACTACATCGATCAGCCGGCGAAGATGCCCGCTCTTGGTGGCGCCAGCGCGGATCCACTGCGCTTTCTCGACTTCCTCATAAGGGAACCCGTCAGGACAATGCTGCTCCACCGAAGCGGTGTTCCGGTCGTCGTCCCTGATCCGTCCCGGTATGCCGTCCACAAGCTAATAGTCGCCAGCCGCCGAAACACGGACGGGCAGGGGCCGGCGAAGCGTGAGAAGGACATCCGACAAGCTGCGCTGCTCTTCGAAGCGCTGCAGCAGACAAGGCGATCTACTGACTTGGCGCTCGTCTACAACGAAGCATGGAGGCGCGGGCCTACATGGCGAGAAGGTATTCGAACCGGGGCGGGAATGCTGCCAGCACAAGATGCCGAGCGGCTCAACACGGTCCTGACCGAGGGCGGAAAAAGAAACGGCGAAGAAATTGAACTTCCGTTTGGAGAATAGGCCGTCTTTCAAGGCTAAGCAGTTGATTTGATTCGAAGTCGTGAAGACAATGAAGATGAATATGGTCCTGCGGGGTCCTGTGCCGAATATCTGCATCGCACGGTCTCAGATCTGGCCCCGGCCAGCGCCGGGCAGGCGAAGCGCTGATCTACATAGCAAGGGGGTCAATCGAGAAGATCGCGGTCGGCGACGTGCTCCTGATACGCAAGGGCGACGTCGTACCGGCCGACGGGGCTCTCGTCAGCGAAGTCGCGACGATCGACCAGGCGGTCCTGACCGGAGAGCCCTTAAGGGTGCGCATCGCGAGGGATGGCAACATTTCAAGTGGCGCTACGAACGAGGGGGACGTGATCGAAATCCGCGTTCTAAGTCGCGCCGAGACAGCACCTATGCCGGAATACCGGAATAGTGAGGCTCGTGGAAGCATCGAGGCGCTCCAAGGCGAAGCTGATGCGACTGGCCGACCGGTTCTCGGTGTGGTTCTTGTTCGCCACGGTAGCGATTGCAGGCGTCTCGGCGTTCATGTCCGGAGACCTGTCAAGGATCGTGGCCGTGCTGGTCGTCGCCACGCCCTGTCCGTTGATCCTGGCCGTACCCGTCGCACTTGCGAAGGAGGGCGTTCTGGTGAAGGGTGCGGGACCTCTCGAGGCACTCGTCCAGGCCACCGTGGCGGTGTTCGACAAGACGGGGACGCTCACCGCGGGACAGCCCGAAGTCGGCCACATCGAGGGATCGGAGCATCCTAACAGGATCCTGCGGCTGGCCGCCTCGCTGGACCAGGCGTCGGGCCATGTGGTCGGACGCGCGCTGGTGGACGAGGCGCATAGACGTGGGTTGGTAGTGAGCCGCCCATCGGAGGTGACCGAGACCGCGGGATCCGGAATCGTCGATGGCGTGCGCGTCGGCGTCGGAGGAGACGCCTATTTCGCAGAGGCGCCGCCGTCCGGGCCTAACGGGTCAGGCAGCGCAATGCGTGTCAAGGTAGTGTTTGACGGCACGCCGGCTGGCACGATCACGCTCGAAGACCGGCTTCAATACCTTCCGCCAGTCGGCGGGGCATTGCTTCAGGAGGCCATCGACGTCGCGGTCATTCTAACGCCCTTCGCGCCCTCTAATGGGCGAGAAGCACTAGTAGCTCGGCCTTGACGAGAAGTTCTCGAGTGACGCCGCCGAGGATGAACTCACGAAGCCGCGAATGGCCAAATCCGCCCGCGACCAGAAGGTCCGCCTTTCGTTCCAGCGCGGCCGATTGGATGGCGCCTGTCGCGGTCTCGCCGCCTGCCTGGATCGATACGTCATCCACGTCGAGTCCCGAATGCTTCAACGAAGAGATCAGGAGGGCGCGGTTCGCCTCGTCGATCTCCTTGTCGTCGGTGATCGAGATGACCTGCACCTTGATCGCGCGTTCGATGAAGACCCGTGCGCTGGAAAGGGCGCGCGCTGCGGTGGCGCTGCCGTCCCAGGCGACGGCGATCGTGTCCACACGAGAGTAGACGCTGGTGGCTGGAAATAGCACGAGCGGACGGCCGCTTCCGAATAGCAGCGTTTCGGAGAGTTGCCGGGAGAGCTCCGAGGCTTCGACGATGGAAAGGTCGTAGCACTTGGCAATTTCAGAAAAGCGTTCATAGACGAACGGTTCCCTGACCTCGAATCCGTGGATTCGCACCTCGAAGCCAGTTTCCGAAATAGCGTCGGCGATGTGTCCCCGCAGCGAAGTCCCGCTGTCCCGGCTATACCGTTCTGCTTGTCCCCGCCATGTCTCGACATCGATAACGGTGGGAAAGGGCGGATGGACCTGGGGGATCCGGACTTGTGGAATACTGGCGACGAGATGGGCGTCATTCTGCCTAGCGAGGCCGATAGCATTGTCGATTATGGCGAAGGAACTCGCGTCGGGATAGGTCGACAACGGGAGATGGAACTGCGGCTTCATGCTTGCCTCCTGAGGTTAAACTTCCGTCATGATGCATGCCGCTGAGAGAGTTCGCATTGCGCTTGGTCAAGGCCGCGGCGCAATGAAGCTCCTATAATCGCGCCTTCATCGAAGCTGGAGGATACGGCCATGACGATCAATCTGACGGAGATCAACCCCGGTGAGTGCTACCGCATCCTGGAGAACGAGCGTTTCGGTCATCTGGCATGCTGCAAGGATGGGCAGCTCTACGTGGCGGCGATCTATTTCGCCTTTTCCAACGGCGTCGCCTATAGCTTCACCATGCCCGGCAAAAAGCTCGACTGGATGCGGGGAACGACAAGGTCTGCCTACACATCGAGCAGCGTTCGAGCGCCGGCGGGTGGACGAGCATCGTCGTCGAAGGCAGGTTCGAGGAATTTCCTGACAGCGAGGCGCGACAAAGCGAACGGCTCCACGCGTGGTCTTCTCCAAAAGTATTCGGACTGGTGGGAAATCGGCTCTATGAAGCCCCAGGAGTTCCCCATGCCCGATGGCTCTCCTCATGTCTTCTACGGCATTGCCGTCACGGCCGTGTCGGGACGCAGTGCAGTCAGAACGGAATGACCGTCGATGCTCGAGCCGAACCCGCATCCCACAATCGGAGCACCACATGCCATATCTACGCGGCCTATATCCAAGCGCCACATCTAATTTCACCTCGCACCCGCGTTTCGCGCGGGCGCTCTGATTCAAGACGAGATCTTTGCCGGTCGGCCGCGGTCACTGCGGATTTGACGGCGTCCGCCGCCCGGCGAGGGCTTCGATGCTTTGAATTTCCGACTCGACTTGCCCGCAGTATCGACCACGGTGATGCGGTCGAGGTTCTTTCGGACTATGTCGAGGGCGAGCTGGAGGAGTATCCTAGAGAGGTGGCGCGACTGTGTGAGGCCGGGTCACGAACGTTGTCGCACGCCGCCGAAATGTGTCGCGACGTCGCCGCCGGTCAGGCCAACGAGGCTGAAGCGAAGACGGTCGTGTGAAGCCCGCGGCTCATCGGATGGTTCGCAAGACGAGCACGGTGCATGGTGCGCGCTGCACGACGTGGTCCACGACCGAGGCGAAGACGCGGTCGAGCACGTCGTCGCGGCGAGAGGCGATCACGGCGAGATCGGCGGCATCTCCTTTGCGATGGCGACGATGAGCTGCGACGGGTTGCCCGCTCGGACGTGTATAGAAGCAGGAGTCTCGGTCGACCGCGGGGCTTCCGAAAGCCTGGTCTCGGAGGCTCCCATCACCTCAACCGCCCAATCGTTCGGCGAGGCCGACGAGGGCAGGCCCTCCACCGCGTGAACGAGGTGGAGGCTTCCGTTGGGCGCGATCTGCGCGTGGGCCGTTTCGACGAGGTGGAGCATGCGTTGCCGGGATCCTCGGCCGATGGCGCCGTGGCGAACATGTCAGTATATGTCCTTGCCAGACAGGCTAACGAACTCGGTCGTCAGTCCGTCGTCATGCGCTTCCTTGAGAAGCCGATCGGCGCTCATGATGTCGAGACACATGGTGCCCGTGAAGGATTGCCGCAGGGCGCAGCAGAAGTGATCTCTCGCCCATGCCTGGCCTCGCGGCGTCGCCGCCGTCACTTCCCAGCGATCCTCGTCCCGACGTCCGAGAACAAGGTCTGCGGACGTTCGCTCGACGGGAGGAATGGTCGTGGCAGCGTTCGTTTCTGTCTTGCCGGTCTTTTCTTGTTCGCGCATGTCCGTCTCCTTTGGATGAGGTCGTGGCGCTGTGTCCAGGAGCCTATCTGTCCCCGGGCGTTTGTCTTTGACGAGCATCAATCCGGATGTTTGACCGGGATCAAGCCAAGGTGGGGAAGGTGGCGATACGACTGTGGCCTGCGGCGTCTGCCGGACGGACCTTCACGTCTGCGAAGGAGACCTCTCCCAGCCAAAGCTTCCTCTCGTTCCAGGGCATGAGATTGTCGGAACCGTGATCGCAACGGGCGAGGGCCTTCCTCGTCGCCTTGTCGGTCAAAAAGTCGGGGTACCTTGGCTGGGCCATACCTGCGGGCACTGCGCATATTGCCGAGAGGGTCGCGAGAACCTGTGCAACGATCCTGGCTTCACGGGTACACAATCGACGGCGGCTTTGCGGCCCATGCGGCGGCCGAGGCGGGCTACGCGTTCGAACTGCCTGAAGATGCGGACCCGGTGGCGACCGCGCCTCTTCTCTGCGCGGGCCTCATCGGGTGGCAATCCCTGAAGATGGCGGGCGAGGGGAGGACGATCGGCATCTATGGGTTCGGCGCGGCCGCCCACATCCTCGTGCAGGTGTGCAAGCATCGAGGCCAGAGCGTCTATGCGTTTGTGCTTCCCGGTGACGAGGCCGGACGGAAGTTCACGCTTGATCTTGGCGCCGTCTGGGCCGGGTTTTCCGGTGAAAAGCCGCCGGTGCCGCTCGACGCCGCCATCATCTTCGCGCCGGCCGGCGAGCTCGTGCCAATGGCGCTCGACGTGGTGCGGAAGGGCGGAACGGTGGTCTGCGGCGGCATCGACATGTCAGACATTCCGAGCATGCCCTATCGTCTGCTCTGGGGCGAGCGGCGGGTCGTCTCGGTGGCGAACCTGACGCGGAGCGACGGGGCGGAATTCTTCTCGATCGGGAAGGCGGCAGGGGTCAGATGCTTCACCAGCGTCTACCCCCTCGAGCATGCGAACGAGGCTCTCGACGATCTGCGCGCAGGCCGTGTCTCTGGAGCCGCCGTGATCGTTCCGTAGCCGATGTTCCCCTTGACAAGGATCAATGCGCTTTGCTTGCGCTACACAAAAGCTTCTTCGTCAAGACGTCCGCCGACAACCGGCGGCGCTTCCGCAAGGAGATCAGAGATGTCGCGTTCGTTGCTCGCCTTGGCGGCGCTCTTCATCGCAGGTGAGAGCCTATTGTCGGCTCCAGCCGTTGCAGACAGCCTGTCGCTCGCGCCGATGCTCCAGCGTGTCGTGCCGAGCGTCGTCAGCATCTCGGTGCAGGGCAGGGAACTCGACGACGCGGATGCAACGCTTGCTGATCCCTTCTACAGAAAGTTCTTCGGACTACCTGACGACGCTGCGCCGGCAGAGCACAGCTTCCAATCGGCCGGATCGGGTGTCGTCATCGACGAGGTCCACGGCTACATCGTCACCAACCAGCATGTCATAGCAAGCGCCTCAAAAATCGAGGTGGCGCTCTCCGACGGCCGACGCTTCCAAGCGAAACTTGTCGGCGCCGATCCCGAGACGGATGTCGCTGTCGTTCAAATTCCACCTGATCATCTTGTTCAAGCCGAGTTTGGAAGCGCGTCCTCGCTTCACGTCGGCGACGTCGTCGTGGCGATCGGGAATCCCTTCGGCCTGGGCCAGACCGCGACGATGGGCATCGTAAGCGCGCTTGGGCGCCGTGCCGTGGGATCGGAGGGGTACGAAGGATTCATTCAGACGGACGCGTCGACCAATCCCGGCAATTCGGGCGGCGCGCTTGTAAGCGAGGACGGCGTCGTGGTCGGGATCAATAGCGCGATCATCGGCCCCGCCGGAGGAAGCATCGGCATCGGTTTTGCGGTCCCAGCCGAGACTGTCGGCATCGTGATGCGGCAGCTCATCCTGACCGGCAAGTTGGTACGCGGCGAGGTGGGAATTTTAACGCAGGACCTGACGCCCGGTCTCGCAAAGGCGTTCGGCATCGATGAAGGGGCGGGCGCGCTGGTCAGCGAAGTCCTTCCGGGTTCACCGGCGGCAAATGCAGGAATTCAGCCGGGCGACGTCATTCGGATGGTCGACGGAAGGACGGTGCGCGGCGCGTCCGACGTTCGAAGGCTTGTGGGATCGCTACCGTTGCAGTCCAAGCCGTCCTTCCAGATCGACCGCGCGAGCCGAAGGATAGAAGCATTTCCCGTGGTGTCCGACGCACCGGTTGCCGAACCGGCTGCTCCGCGTACCATTCATATCGGCCGCGGCCCTCTCGCCGACGCCGAGATGGCGAACTCTCCCGATGGTCCCGGCGCCCGCGTCGTCGTCGTCGCCGAGGGTTCGGTCGCGGCACAGGCCGGCCTGCAGCCGGACGACGTTATCGTCGCTCTCGACCAGCAGCCGGTGACGGACGTCGGGCAACTCCTCTCAATACTCGTGAAGGAGCATGCCCGTGCTCTCATCACCGTCGTGAGGAACGGCCACCGCCTCTTCGTGGCCGCTGACGTGCAGACCCAGTAGCAGCCCGCAGACCGTGTTCTGTCCGCTGAAATTCCAAGGTCGCTCTCGTGCTTGATGAAGATCAACGGCGAAAATCTGCGGCGCTGTCACGATCGGCACGTCGCAAACCTGAAGGAGGTTGTCATGAACGACATTCAACTCAGACAGAACATTCTCGACGAAATGGAATTCGAGCCCAGTATCGACGCGGCTGATATCGGCGTCGCGGTCGAAAGCGGGATCGTCACACTGACTGGTCACGCGCGCACCTACGCGGAGAAAGACGCCGCAGAGCGCGTGGTTAGTCGCGTCAAGGGCGTGCGCGGAATAGCTGCCGATATCGAGGTCCGGATTTTCGGGCCGAAGGAAACAGACGACGACGACATCGCCCGGCGAGCTGTCAAAATGCTCGACTGGAACGTTTCCGTGCCAAAGGATTCGGTGCAGGTGCGGGTCCTCAAAGGGTGGATCACCTTGCGGGGAGAGGTCGAGTGGCAATATCAAAAGAACGCTGCCTACGACGCCGTGCGGCATCTCGCCGGCGTAGTAGGGGTGTCCAACCTAGTGGAGCTGAAGCCGCATATTACGGCGGTGGATGTCAAGAAACGCATCGAGGATGCTTTCCAACGCGACGCCGCTCTTGAGGCCGATGCAATCAGAATCGACGTCCAAGGCAGAAAGGTAATCCTCTCCGGCAAGGTGAAGACCTGGTCGGAACGGCAGGCGGCGGAGCGCGCTGCATGGTCCGCTCCAGGGATCAGCACTCTCGACGACCGACTGACGGTCGGGTGATCGAATATCGGGATTGGCTAGACGTTACTGCTCTGCCCACACTCAGCAGCAAGGGCGCCGCTGAGCGCCCTTCGCATAGAGCCCAATTTCCTTGATCGACTTGCGCGCAGATCTCGTCTTCGGAATGAAATTCCGCACCACCCGTTGCAGAGCCTCCGTCGCGAGCACAAGGCGACCATTGTTGTTGTTGGAGAGCGACCTTGGGTGGCGACGTAGGCTGGGATCTTCCGCGAAGAAAGATATGAGTCCCCGCAACGGCAGCGCGATTGAGGTTCGGGTTTGATTTTTCTAAATTGAAATCCTGCTGTCGAGCAGAATCGCTATTAGGCCTCGCGGCGAGCAGCAGCCTGAGACGGGTCGACATCTCCGATGCAGTGTACGGCTTCTTCAGCCAGCCGGCGCCCGCTTCGATCTCCTTTTCCGCGGCATGGGGTTCAGAAAAGCCCGACGTCAGGAGAATTTTCACCCTCGGCCAGCGCTCCCGGACATTCCGGGCCAGTTCGTCGTCGTTCATTCCCGGCATGGCCACATCACTGAACAGGAGCGCTACGTCATGCCCCGCCTCCAGCTCCTTCAACGCGTCGATCCCGTTCGTAGCTTCGATCACGAAGTAGGCAAGCGTCTGCAGGCGGCTGACCGTCACTCGGCGAACTCTCGCGTCGTCCTCGACCACCGGGATAGTTTCCGTGCCCCGAGGCGGGGCTTCCTCAGCCCGCTGCTCGTTCGGATGAGAATCCTTTCCGGCGTCGGCGCGTGGAAGAAAGAGGCGCACCGTCGTCCCTTCGCCAAGTTCGCTGTAGAGCTGCAGGTGCCCTGCGGATTGCTTTGCGAAACCGTAGACCATGCTCAGCCCAAGCCCCGTTCCCGAGCCCGTCGGTTTCGCGGTGAAGAACGGTCGAAAGCCCTCTCCATCACATCGGACGTCATTCCGGTGCCGGTGTCGGTCACGGAAATGAGGACGTAGCTGCCGGGGCGGATCGCCGGGGTACATCCCGACATAGTCGAAGTCGATCTTGCAACAGAGCCCTTGCAGGCGGGCACCTCAAAGCAGACAGGAGCTGCGATGGAGGACAAGGCTTCGCAGGTTCTATCGAGCACGAAATACAGCACTGCTATCAAGCAGTTGGCAGGATCCGTGCTCTCACAATCCAACAAAAAGCGCTGATGAACGAACAAAAACTTTCGAACCAGTTTCTGTTGTTTTTCCCGGGCTTCTCGTCAACCAGTCTTATTCCGTTTCCTGCCACCTTAACTCATCATCTTCCGGAAAAGCGGCAGTTGGTTGCGAACATCCAGTGCCTCGGTCGGTGGACTCCGCTGAAGCGCCTATTTGAAGTCACTCTGCCCCAGATACGCTTCAATGCAGCTAGGAATGGGAAGCGATGAGCAAAGTGCGTAGGAGATCAAAGTTTCCCACTCCTTGTGGCCTGCCGAGGTCGGCGATCGATGACAGGCGTAATCGAGAGACACTGGCCTCCGAGACATCAATGCCGCTTGGGGGAGACGTATCTGACAACGTTGGTTGTAAATCCGCTTTTGTTTGCCGATGCACATTCAGTGCCATGGCTGGATCGCATGGTTCAGATACACGCAGATAGACATCGCGACCGATCGCGCGCGTGCCCGGCCTCGCCGAAAAGGTGCCAGATGTGACGGCAGCCTTGCATGCAAAGCTCGACGAGCACCGGGCGTTCGTGCGGGAGCGTGGAGAAGACTTGCCGGAAATCCAGAATTGGCGCTGGGCACGCTCCTCCTAGTGCGACAGAGGACCGGATTGGGTAGCGACTACCACCAGCCATACTGCCGCAGCTACGCCGGCACGCAGGAGAAAGGATTCGAGTGCGAGGTGGCAACCTCGCCTTCGACTTGGGGTGTCCCACGGCAATCGCAGCCTTTGCAGCGTCAGCTACCTGTTTCGAGTCCTGTTCGTTCTGCAAACGATGCGATCTTAAAACGTCCTGGAGAATGATCGCCGGGTCATGCTGCAGCCGTCAACGAGAGGCAGCTAAGGGTGAAGCCCGGTCCCATCGCCGTCAGGACAGTTCTCCTGGGTAGTCCTTGCGCAAGAAGCTTCTCGAGTACGAACAGCGCGGTTGGCGAGGACATGTTCCCATAGTCCGAGAGAACCTCACGTTCCTGGTCGAGGGTTCCCTGGCTTAGTTTAAGCGCCGATTCCAAGGCGGTGATAACCTTTGATCCACCGGGGTGGCACGCAAACCGGTCAACGTCGGCAGGAGCAAGATCTGATCGGGCGAGTATGGACGTTACGCCCTTCAGCACATGAGTTTCGGCGAACGGTGGTATCGCACGATCGAAGATCACGCCCAGACCCTCCGGATCGACGCTCCATCCCATGATGTCTAGCGTGTCGGGCCACGTATGCTGGCCTGCAAGTTCGACCTCGGCCAGACCGGTCTCACTAGCACGCACCACGCAGGCGGCGGCCCCGTCGCCGAAGAGGGCGGTCGCCACGATGTTCGCCTTCGTAAGCTTGTCCATGCGAAATGCCAACGTGCAGGTCTCGACGGCGACCACCAGCACGACTGAGCCTGGCCGGGATGCCGCCAGCCGTGACCCGATTGAAAGCCCAGAGACTCCGCCGGCACAGCCGAGGCCAAACACGGGAACCCGTTCGACATCGTCCCGGAAGCCCAGTTCTCGGCTTACCCTCGCTTCCAGACTAGGTGTCGCAGTACCAGTCGAGGAGACGGTTACGATCGTGTCGACATCGCCTGCTGCAATGCCCGCCGACACGAGAGCCTTGCTGGCGGCGGCGACGAACATTGCACCCGCGCCCTCGATATGAGCGAGGTTTCGTTCGGGCCATCCCGACGTCTCGAGATACCACTCGATCGGCCGGACGGCATAGCGGCGCCGAATTCCCGAGGTTTCGAACACCCTTGCCAGCTTTTCGAAATCGCCAAATCGCGATGAGAACGCGGTGTGCGAGGCTCGCGCCGCGTCACGCTGGTCGATGACATGTGGCGGAACGGCGGTGCCGACGGATACCAGCTTGACGGGTTGCTGCATAAGACTCCTTGCGACGGCGCGGGAAGAATTTGGTACGCCGCGCGAGGACGAGACCGAACCGTAACGCCTCGATCCTCAATAAGTTGCAATGCGGGCGAGCCTGACGCCGCACTTCGTCGGAAGGCTTCAGAGACGACGACGCGTGAAGAATGCCTCCCGCGGCTTCGTGTCTGCCTTGATCCACGTCAATGCGCTCAACAAGTTGGCTCCGTAATTGTCCGATCGAAAAGGAGACAGCGCGATGCTTGCTAGAGACATCATGACGACCCCGTGACGACGCTCGACGAGGGACACAACGTCAGGGAAGCCGTCGAGATCGTCAACGCCAGCAAGATCGGCGCGGTGCCCGTCATCGATGGCGAAGGGCGGCTCACCGGCATCGTCACCGGGGAGACCTGCTGCGCCGGGTGGCGTCATCCTGGGCGAGACGGGCGGTACCGCATACGCGCGACCGCGAAGATGCACTGGCGGACTATGTGAAGGCCCGAAGCTGGCGCGTCAAGGACGTGATGTCGACGCCCGTCGTCAGCGCCGCCCCGAGCGCAACCGCGAGCCAGCTCGCAGAACTCCTGCAGGCCCACGACATCAAACACCGAACGGCAGACTCGCCGGCATAATCAGCCGTCACGACTTGATGCGAGCGCTTCTCGATGTTCGACGGCAGTGTACTGCTTCCGGCGACGAGGCCCTAGGGACGGCCGTTCGTGGCCGCCTGGAAACCGAGTTCGAAATAAGGTTCCCCATCGTCAATGCGACCGTCTCCGACGGGGCAGTGACCCTGAGGGGAGAGGTCGAGACGGAGCTGGAATGCTCGGCGGCCAGGGTGGCGGCGGAAAGCATCCGCGGCGTCGGCGGCGTGGTAAACAACATCACCCTGGCTACCGCATGGTGAGCTCTCTCAAACTATGAAATCGTCCCTGGAGTTTCCGTCATGTTTGTCAGGGTCATCGCAGACGCCGTCGCGTCGAGGTTTCTCCTCGTCATCCTGATCCTCATGGTGGGGACGGTCGTGAGCGTCCTACTGGTGAGGCCATCCGACGACTCCCGAACCGGGCGCGTCGAGCGCTCTCTCTGACCCGTGAGTGCGCGATGAACATCTGGCCCTCCAGGATTTAATTGTCCGGCCGCGTCCCGCAAATGGCGCGACGGATTCGATGCTCTCCGAACTATTCGGCTTCATCTGGCTGATGGGAAGGCGTCATCAGGCGTTGGTCGCAGGGCTGTCCCTGGCTCTTTTCGTTATCGGCGCGGCGCCTCTCGAACTCCAGCGCCGGATCGTCAATGAGGCGACCGAGCAAGCGTCATACCGGTCTCTTCTCTTTCTCGTCTCCCTCTATCTCGCGGTCGCAGTGTTGAAGGGCGCGATAAATTCACCTCCAACCTCTAAAGAAGCTGGGTGGGCGAAAAAAGCACGCTTTGGCTCGGGGCGCGCGTTCTGCATCGGGCCGAGACGCCGCCATCGGAATCCACGCTCGAGGGGGTTGAGCTGTCGATCGTCTTTGCGGAAGCGGAACCGGTGGGCAGTTTCGTTGGGACCAGCATCTCCGAGCCGCTACTCCAGATCGGCATCCTTGTCACCGTGGGCGGTTATCTGATCTATCTCCAGCCGCTGATGAGGATGGCCGTCGCAGCCACCTTCGCCCCGCAGATTGCGTTCGTCCCGATGTTAGGCTGCTCACCTGGCTTTTGGAGATGCCGCTCATACCCATGGCCTTGACCAAGTCGTCGACAGAACGAGTCGAGATTCCCTGGATATACGCTTCCTGGATAACGGCCGTCAGAGCTTTCTCTGCCATGCGGCGCGGTTCAAGGAAGCTCGGAAAGTAGCTGCCTTTGCGCAGCTTCGGAATGCGAAGCTCGACGGTGCCAGCCCGCGTCTCCCGATGTCACGGTAGCCATTGCGTTGTGCGAGCCGCATCGAGTTCTTCACACCGAAGTCTGCACCCGTAGCCGAGCCTACTTCCAGCTCCATCAGCCGCTCGGCAGCAAGACCGATCATCTCACGCAACAAATCTGCATCGGCACTCTTCTCAACAAGGGAGCGCACGTTCATCATGTCATTGGTCCTCGGTGATCTTTCCGTCAGGTTGGTCTTGAACAACCCGACCCTAGCGGAAAAACACTGATGGCCGCCCGCAAAGCCGATCACCCGCTACAGCGCAACGAGAAGCGCGCGGGCGCTCGGCTTTACTCCCTACCGTCACCTACGCCACGTACTGGGACACGATCCGATAGAACGGCCACCTTTTCCCGCGTGCAAGTGGCCATATGGGGGTGGCGTAATAACCAGGCATACGCGAGGTCGGTATGGCAGGTTTGATCTCTCCTTCCAGGTCGCTCGCGTTATAGATCGCGACGACGCCGGGCACCGAGAACGCATCGCCGACATCGATGTTCAGGATTCGGGCATGTGGCTGGTCGGAGCGTCGCAATGCGATATGCAACATACCGCGGCGCCATGTCATCGACATACTGACCAACACCCGTCAGCAGACGTGGATCTTCGGTGCGCTTGTCCCGCTTGCCGACAAGTTTGGGCCGCAGCTCGACGGAATGGTCCTGCTGGCTCATTCGTAGAACTCCACACCCTTTCGCAACTCTTGCCATTGCGCGTCGTCGTGGCCGAAAATGATAGAAGCTCCCCGCTCCCGAAGAGCTTTCAGGCGAGCGAGTGCCTCTGCGGCGAGTTCGATGTTCCAAGTATTTCTCGGAGCGATACCGGTGTCGACGCTCGCCTGGAGCGGGGCAGCATCTGAAGCGAGTATAAATGAACCATCTTTTTCCAGCTCGACACGGGCGACGGTCATTCCGGGGGTATGACCCGGCATGGGCAGCAAGACGATGCGCCCGTCGCCAAAGACGTCATGCTCGGCATTGAAGGTCTGGAAACCCTGGGGCTGGTCCCATTCTCCTCGAAGATAGCCTTGATTTTCTGCACCGCTTGCCGTGGCGGCCTGCGCCTCCGCTTCGTGGCAGAGGATCGTTGCGCGCCGAAAGTACGCGTTGCAGCCGCAATGATCGGGATGCAGATGTGAACAGATCACAACATCTATGTCCTCGGGATCGAGAGCAAGAGTCTTCAACTGATGAACGACCGTCCGCTCTGGCGAAAAGATCGGGGTCATAACCTTGCTTAACCCACCCCATCGCGCGCCTGGATCGATGGCGGCCTCTGGATTGCATCCGCTATCGAACAGCGCGTTGCCTTGGGGATGGCGCATCAGGGTGGCGTGAACCGGCAATTCAATCGCTTCTTCCTTCAGCGCCCCAGGGACGTAGATGGACCGGCGCATACGAAGGCGGCCGGCCTCGAGAAAATGCATCTTCATCTTAAAGGTCCTCTCTTGCTAGCCAGTTCGCGGACGGCGTTGACGATGTTTTCATAGCCCGTACAACGACAGATGTTTCCTGAGAGCGCTTCCCTGATCTTATCATCGGTTTCCAGCGGATGGTGGCGAAGAAGGTCGATGATCGCCAACGATGAAACTGGGCCTACAAATTCGCATTGCAGGCCATGATGCTGGCGGAACGCTTCTTGGATTCGTCCGAGTATCGACGCTTCCCTGGCCATGGTTTCGATTTCGCTTCCGTCTGCCTGCACTGCAAGCATCAGACAGGAGCGTGCGCTCCTTCCATCGAGAATGACGGTGCAGGCACCGCAAACGCCATGTTCGCACCCGACATGGGTTCCGGTCAGGCAAAGGATCCTGGCGCAGGAAGTGGCTCAGCAGCGTTCGTGCTTCGATCGTGCGCGTCATATACGCTTCGTTGACGCTGACGGTGATCGTCTTCTCACTCATCTTGCTTGAAGCCTTTCGTGGTTCGCGCGGCTCCAGGCGGCGCGACGGGCCCGTTTGGCAAGGACGCCTGAGAGATGCCTGCGGTAATCTGCAGAGGCATGGATATCCGTGTTGGGCGTGAGGATTCCAGCCAGGCGATCCGCCACCGTATCGAGAGCCGGCTCGGAAACATCCGTCCCCTCGATGATGCCCTCGATCTCTTCAAGCCGCAGCGGGGTTTCACCAACGCCCATCATGCCAACGCGAACGTCAGACGCCCTGCCATCTACACAATGCAGCGTCGTCGCAAAGCAAGCGAGTGCGAAGTCCCCGTGGCGTTTTGCAAACTCCTCAAATCCCCATCCGGCATCCGGTCTCATCGCGTCGAGCTCGACGCGAATTACAAACTCGTCCGGTTCCAACGAGTTGACCAGCGATCCGACAAAAAAATCGGCTGCAGGTATTTCGCGTCTGCCGCGCTGAGAGGAGGCGATGACCGTCCCACCGAGGAACCGTGTCATCATCGGCATCTCGGTCGCTGGATCCGCATGCGCGACGCTGCCGCCGAAGGTGCCGCGGTTGCGCACGGTCATATGGGTGACGTGATGCATCGCCTCATGCACGATCGGCAAGTGTTGGCGGATGATCGGGTCTGTCGCGGTCAAGTGATGGCGTACCGTCGGCGCCGATTCTCACCCGATCTCCGTGCAGTTCGATCCGATCTCCATGAACCGACGTTACTACGCGCGGCGCCCAAAATCCCGCGGCCCTGCTCGGATGGATACGATCTCTCTGAGCAGTTCGAGGTTCTCGCCGGTCATGGTGGCCACGTCTTCGATCGTGCAGATATGCATCGAACGAGCCATCAGGCGGCCTTTTGCGCAGTGGAGACCGTCGGAAGCATATTCCACGGCAACAGGTCTTCAAGCCTATCTACCGGTTAATCTTTGATCTGGGTTAGGACGTCCGTGAGGTAGCTCTCGGGGTTGCGGCCATGCAGTTTGTCCGTTCCAATGATGGTCAAGATATTAGCGTTGCGCTATCCCGTTCGTAATTTGCATCGTGTAAGTCTTCACTCCTGATGCTCGTTCTCGGGCCGCGCCACGCAACGCGCGGCCCGTCTTTCGGTTTTCTCAACCCGGGAAATTGCTACTCGGATTGATTGATTATTACGAGTTTATATGCAACCTTCGGTACGATCGCCGACGGTCGGCGCACATCAGGAGGAAAAACCATGATCCGTACTAATGCAGTTGCAGCACTTGTGTTTGCTGTAGCAACCTCAGCTCTTGCTTTCGATGCAAGCAACTTCAAGGATTTTTCAAGCATCGCATCGGCTTCCAGCAGTTGGCAGAACCAGTCCGGCTCGACGATGATCATTCAAGTCGACTCGTTCGGAAATGTCTCCGGCCAATATGTAAACAGAGCCCAGGGCACCGGATGCCAGAACTCGCCCTATCCGCTAACAGGAAGGGTAAACGGGACGTTCATCGCATTTTCGGTCGGCTGGAACAATTCGACGGAGAACTGCAATTCCGCAACCGGATGGACCGGCTACGCACAGGTCAACGGCAACAACACTGAGATAGTCACGAGCTGGAACCTCGCTTACGAAGGCGGCTCCGGTCCGGCCATTGAGCAAGGACAAGACACTTTCCAGTACGTGCCGACGACTGAGAACAAAAGCCTCTTGAAGGATTAATCTCCTCTGCCCTGCCGGCGCTGGCCCGTCAGAGATTGTGGAGCAAGAATTCATCGAATATGGCCAAAGGCTTAGACGAAGCTGCTTTCCCTGCCGAATAAAAGCGCCGCGTGCTCGTCCGCGCGGCGCAAATCCTTATTTGATGAGTTCAATGCGGCCAAAACGGCAAGCTTTCCGGACAAAAGTAAGCATCCGAGGATGCGCCGCCTTGGGGCAAACGCGGCGATCTGATCAAGGTCGTTTGGCACGATGGCCAGGGGGCCTGCCTGTTCACGAAAAAATTGGAGCGAGGAAGGTTTATCTAGCGTGACGGCCAGGGCGCTTGTCTGTTCACGAAGAAGCTGGAGCGCGGCCGCTTCATCTGGCCGTCAGCCGCTGACGGCACGGTGGTGATCACACCGGCGCAGCTCGGTTATCTGCTCGAAGGTCTACAGAAATATCCCTGCTTGTGAGTCTGACGAATCATCACCGGACAAGATCGGGGTGCTGGATCCGAGCCATCCGTTATTTGGACGCTCCTTTAATGTGATGCGTGAGGTGGGACGTAGAGGCGGCAACTTCGCGCCGTCGTATGAGGTTGAACATCGTGGTGGATCGACCTTGCTGATACCCGTGTCTGCGACACAGGGATATGTCGAAGCCTGAAATACTGACGCGCGAAGGACACCATTCGCCCAATTGTGAGGAGAAGGTTTTGCCAATCACTGTGCAACGCCTCCGCCTTGCAGCGGGCATCTAGGTAAAGGCACAGCGCAACAGATGGACACACGAACCTAGTTTGCTCAGCGCCGTACAACTTGCCGCCAGGCTCGATATTCCCGTCAATTGGATTTACGTTCAAATCAGGCGGAAGCGCCTGCTCATCGACCAGCAATCAACCGGAGCATATTTGTTCCAAAATTCCCCAGCGGTCGTCAACGCGGTTCGCGACCTTCGCAACCGTACCATTCATCAACTCGATCTGAGAATCATTCAGCCTCACCAGGAGGGGCATCAACATGCGTTGTCGCTGGAGGGAATTGACTGGCGCGCACGGCAGGAAACCTGGCGCCCCAGCCGGGTTTGACTCAATTTTTGCATTGAGATTGTTGAGAAATCTGATTCAATGTCGTTATGACATTGCCGCCGCTTACCCTGCCATCGGACCTTGCCAGCGCTCATCCGGCGCTGCTGGCCGAACGTGCTGCGCGGCTGCAAGCTGAGGCGGACGCGGCCAACGCGAAGGCGCGGCTGTCGAGCATTGAGGCGCTCAACGTGCATTTGCAGTTGCTGATCGGCAAGCTGGAGCGCGAGAAGCACGGGCCGCGCCGCGAGCGCACGCAGCGGCTGATCGATCAGTTGGAATTTGCAGCTCGAAGAGCTCGTGGCGTAGGCCGCCGAGGACGAACTGAGCGTCCAAGAGGCCGCGGCCAGAACGCAGTCCGTGCGCGCCTTCGCCCGCAAGCGTCCAGTGCGCAAGGCGTCGCCCAAAGACGTCGAGCGCGCACGCATCGTCATCGAAGCGCCGACGGCATGTGCCTGCTGTGGCGGCTCGCGGCTGTCGAAGCTGGGCGAGGATGTGACGGAAACGCTGGAGGATATCCCGCGCCGATTCAAGGTGATCGAGACGGTGCGCGAGAAATTTACCTGCCGCGATTGCGAGGCGATCAGTCAGGCTCCCGCACCGTTCCATGCGACGCCCGCGCGGCTTCATCGGCCCTCAGTTGCTGGCGACGATCGTGTTCGACAAGTTCGGGCAGCACATCCCGCTGAACCGCCAGAGCACGCGGTTCAAATGTGAGGCATCGGTCCGTCGACCCAGACCCTGGCCGGTGAATGTTGATCCGAATGTCTTCGAGCTGCGGCAAATGCTGGAGCATCACTGTCGCACGGCATACCAGGAGGCAACGTAGCCGGCTGCGGCGACCCCATGCGAATGCGGGACGTCGCGGACGATGCTACCGACAATGGCGTCCCTTTGATCGACGCCATTCGGCCAGTTCGGCACGATGTAGCCGCGATAGCTGTAGATCCAGGTCTCGCCGGCCACATCGCCCTTTCCAGTGAATTGCAGCTCGACAGGGTCTCCCGGACGCACCGTACCGGTCAATTCCAGCGACCACCCGGGCCCACCAATGGTTCCGCCGACCTTGCGCCGAGCCAACTCGGTCAGCACCAGCGTTCCCTGGCCAAATTCCAGTGCATTGAAATCAACCGATAAATCGGGATTGTTGATCAGGCTGCGATAACTCCAAGTGCCAGTGAAGCTCATAGTTCCTCCCAATGGCGATCGACGCCCTAATGATGGCCGGAAACGGTGCCACCCTGGCCGTCCGGCAGGGTGATCCTGATGTTCTGCATCATGCCCTGGTCCTCATGATCGAGGATGTGGCAATGCAGAACGAACTCGCCGATATAGCGCTGGTAGTGCGTCCGCACGGTGATCGTGTAGCGCGCCGACGGATCGGTGCCGGGATTCTTGATCCACAGCGTGTCCTTCCAGACATTTTTCAAGCCTGGATATTGCGGATCGCCGTCGTCATCGGCGCCAAGCGCGCTGACATCGTTGCCGGCCGCATCGACAATTTTGATGATCTGAAACGGATTGACATGGATATGGAATGGGTGGCTGACGAAATCCGAGCGGAGCGTCCATTCGTCGACTCCGCTCAGCGGCAACGTCCGGTCGATGCGGTTGGGATCATAAGGTTTGCCGTCAACCTCGAAGAAGGTGGCACCCGGCTGTTTCACATCGATGTTAAACACCAGTTGCTGCTCGCCGGTGACCTCGCCCGCGTCGATGTCCGGATGGGGAATAAAGCTTGAGAGCGACATCTCGTTCTTGAGGTCATCGATAACCTTGCCGGCGACATTCTGTGACATCGTGCGCTCAGCCGCCGAAATCAGCCAATCCTGCAGATAGGTGCCGATCTCGCCATTGACGGCATGGCCGCCTACTGCAGTGACTATGCCGAGAAGCCGTCGGCTTGGAGCCTCCTGGTTGACGCTGGCCGCTGCCGGTGCGGCGCCATCGATGATGCAGTAGTCACCCGCTCCTGGCAACACCACCAGCGCGTCAACGCGGTAGCCCGGTTGCAGGATCGCTTGCTGCCGCATCTGCACCTGCGCCATTGTCAGCCCGTCCTGGGCCACCACCCCATACGGAATAGTATCCTTGCCGCAATTCTGATCGATCCATCTGTCGGTGTCCGCTGCCGCAAGCGTGCGGAACGCGGTCGTCCCGGTCTTGCGCCGGATTTCGAAATTGATGGTGTCGCGAACCCCGGCGTGTATCATCCGCCACCGCTCGACCGAGCCAGCCTCCGCTAATGCCAACTGACCAAGCACCTGGCCGTTGACGCTGGTGAAGCGGCCCGAAGCCGGCCAACTGCCAGGTCCGAACTGATCGTAGCTTTCGATGCCGCCCACCTGTCCTGGCTGGCAATCATAAGTGATGTCGCCATTGTTATCGGTGCAAGCATATTGAATCTGCTGTAGCACCAAAACCCGTTCGGCGATATCGGAGCCGCCCGGCTGCTTCAATAGGCGGTCGATATCGCCAGTCTCGGTCGGTGTCGGCATGCGATCGCCACGGATGATCAACGCCCCGGACATGCCACTCGACACCTGCAATGCGGTTGATCCGTGTAGGTGTGGGTGATACCAGAAGGTGCCGGCGGGATGCTCAACGGCGATGTTGTATTCATATTGGAACGAAACGCCGGGACGGATTGAGATCAGCACATTATCGCCATTGCCAGACGGATTTACCCAGAGACCGTGCGAATGCAGGTTGGTACCGTTGAAGCAATGGGGGGTATTGGCACTGCCACCGCCGATGCCGCAGGTGGAATCCTGAGGGAACAGGTTGTGAAGCGTTACCCGCACCGTCTGACCGGGCCGTAGATCGATGGTCGGTCCAACCAATGGCGTGTCGGCACCGGATAAGCCGGTCTGGCGGGCGTCTTGATAGCCGCGCAGTTTAACGTGGTCGTAGCGCGCCGTGGCCGGATTGTAGATCTGTCGGTCGAGATAGGTAGCGTTCATATCGAGCAGAACCTCGCCCGGAAATGTCTCCCGGCTTTGTTCGAAGGTTTTCAGCATCCCCTGGGATTTTGTGATAGGTTGCAGCATATAGGCCAGGGGGTTAGTCACGGCCCTGGCCTCTTGAGCGACTGCGAATAGCGCATGGGTGACCGAAAAAACGCTCGCCATACCGAAGATCGCAATTTTGTCAGACACAGACAAACAACCCTCCCAAACCTCTGCCCGGAGTTTTGTTCTCCCCGGGTCGAACCGCATCCACAAAGTTCTACTGCGTCACCATGCGTTCACCTGCAATTCGACTTTGACTCGCGCGCTTTCTCGGGAGAAGACAGCTGCCGCCGCGCGACGAGAAAGTTTCAAGACTCATGCCACTCTGGCCGGATCGAGCCTCAGAAGGAATCTTGTGCCTATGCTTCAAGGACTTCCACGAGAGCGCGGTAGGAAGTCGGGCGGAACAGCACCATGGCGCGCACCTGACAAACCTGACAGCAGGTGTAGTAGGCCCGACATTTTTGTGGGGAGCATCGTTACGTGCGGCAATACGCGTCTCACCTTGTTTGTTTGTCGAGCTGCACTCGAGCAACGCCTTGACGCTCATATCGCGGTCACCGCCGCGGGCATTAATGTCGGCGTCACATACCGTTCATCACACCGCCTAATCGGAGAGACACCACGGGCAGACTACGCCAGTTCTTCCGGCTCTCTGCGCTGCGCGATGATCTCGAAACAAGGTTGCTTGCTCAGGAGTATCGCGCCCTGCTCCTCGACGATCATTTCGACGACGGCAGGAGGGAGCCCTTCCACAATCTTCTCCTATGGACGTCTCTTATGGACGTCCAACGCGATATCTCAGATGCACGGAGCCGAGGCCAGCGGCTTCGGCGCTGATAAACGTGAGCCTCGCCCTGCCGGCAAGCCCATCCTCGCCGCCCTCGAATATGGCCGGTGTATTCGACTTGCCTCCGATCGCAGGGAAGATGACCAGGCTGACCTCGTCAACAAGACCCGCCTTCAAGAAATGGCCATTGGTTTGCGCCCCGCCTTCCAGCATCAAGCGCTTCACACCGAACTCGGTTCCAAGAAGGTCAAGCGCGTTTTTCAGATCGACGCCATCTTTCTCCGAGACGATATAGGAAACGCCAGCCTGGGTGAGGCCCGCCAGGTAAGCATCATCCACGTCAGATCCTGTCAGGACCACAAGGTGAGCTCCCTCAATGTCGCTCTTGTCCCAGCGTAGCCGACCGTCCTTATCCACGATGACAGCGAACTCGCCGGCGTCCGGGTTGGCGATATGGATCGGTCGCGCGGCTGTGCCGGTTGCTTGATAGGGGCGGTCGACGGCGTCCGCGAACTCTTCTCCCGTCGCTCTTCCCGAAAGCCAGGCGTCGGCACCGATCTTCTCATGCAGGCCGTCATAGATCTTCACGAGCTCATCGACCGAATGGCCGGTTGCCTCGGCCCAATCATTGACGATCAATCGGCCATCCAGCGGCGACATCATGTGACAGATTACATAGGGTCTGGGCATTGGATTACTCTCCTCTACAAACATTCCACCGTCAGTGACCTGACTTCAACCAGGCTGCGAATTTATCCATCCAGTCGGGGTGCCAGCGTGAAAGCGCCGGCCGGTTCAGGATCATGTCGTCGGCCGCCCAGCGGATCCTTCTGGCATCGATCGCAGACGTAACCGCGTTATCCGGACAGATGATGTAAAAATTCTCGTCGAGCAGACGGACCAGGAAGTATTCCACCAGTTGCTCTGCGGTCCATGCCTCATCGGGTTTCGCAATGCCCTGCGGCTTGAGTGCGATGTTCATGGGTGTCCACGTGTAGCCAGGGACGAGGAGATGAGCCGAAACACGACCTCCCGTCTCCTTCAGAAGCTCGTGCGACAGCTGTTCGGTCAGGACTTTGACAGCTGCCTTTGCCACCGAATATGCGGCGTTACCTGGAGGAGTCGTAATACCTTCCTTGGAGCCGAGGTTGACAACGGCCGACTGGCGACCGGCTTCGATCATGTAGGGCACGAAGACGTGTTGCGCGGCCAGAACACCTCCGAAGTTTACATCGATCTGGCGTCGCCACTTTGCAGGATTGTCCCAAGGGCCGGCTCCTTGCGTTATGCCCGCGTTGTTTACTAGGACGGCCACGTCGCCAAACCGCGAAATCGTTTCGTCCCGCAACCTGGTCAGTGCCGACAAATCTGATACGTCGCCGCTCACGATCAGGATGTCCGTGTCGAGTGTCGAAGTAACATCCTCAAGTGCGTCGGCGTCGAGATCCAGCAGCGCGAGCTTCATGCCGCGGGCCGCGAGAGCCCTCGCGATTGCCAAGCCGATGCCCTTCGCAGCTCCCGTGATGACCGCAACGCGGCCAGGAGCAACGACGCTGTTCATTCTCTCGCTCATTTTTTGTCTTTCCCGTCATTGGACCGTCACCGCTGGAAGGTGTGCCGGACAAGCCGTCGCCGTGGAATTTTTCTCCGAGAAGCGTGCCGGCCGATGGCACCAGCGCAGAGAAGTCCATCAACGCTACTCGGGCGCTTGGGTCGTCGGATCATATCCGCGGGCTGCGAACGACCGTTCGATCGCACTATAAGAATAGGGTAGCGCGACGGCTACTTGAAGTGAGCGGGATCGCACGCACCGATGAGCCGTGTTCACTCAAGGGCCTTCGTGACGTAGGGAATGCCTGGCCAGTTCGACCGCGGACGGGACCAAAAAGGTAACGCACTCCTGGTCCCTGCCAGATCGGTGGATGATTTTCACTCGCCGCCCCGATCAATTTTGCTCATGTAACCAATCGGCTCCACGGGCATTTGGTCACCAGCGCCTCGAGACGATCGTGGTGCTGACCAAACCAAAGGAGTGAAATCATGACAGGGAATAAACCACTCGCAATGATCACGGGCGGCTCATCTGGAATAGGCTTCGAGCTTGCCAAACAATTCGCCAAGAATGGATTCGATGTCGCCATTTCAGGCTCAAGCGACAAGGTGAACGAGGCCGCCGATGCGCTACGAAGCCTTGATGCCGAAGCATATCCGTTCAAAGCGGATGCCTCGACGTACGATGGCGTCGAGAGGTTCTGGACCTTTACGCAGGGGCTGGGGCGCCCCTTGGAAGCCGCGGCTCTGAACGTCGGTATCGGTATTGGCGGCGCCTTTGTCGATAACGATCTCGAGGATGAGCTTCGCCTGCTTGCGATCAATGTAACCGGGACCGTCCATATGGCCAAACGCGTCGTCCAACATATGGTCAAGAACGGCCGCGGCAGGATTCTCATCACCTCCTCGGTTTCGGCGACCCTGCCCACGCCATACGAAACCGTTTACGGCCCGTCGAAGGCATTCGGTTACATGTTCGCGGAATCTCTGCGCGAGGAGTTGCGCTCGACCGGGGTCACGGTGACGGCACTCCTTCCGGGCGCCACCAACAGCGACTTCCACGCGAACGCTGGAATGGGCGGTACGAAGCTCGGTGGCCAACAAAAAAACGACAAGACGCTCGTCGCCAAGCAGGGCTTCGAGGCCCTCATGAACGGCATCGACCATATCGTCGGCGGAGATCAGAAAACCAAGCGGCAGGTGTTGGAAAACCGGACGACCCCCGAGCCCGTCAAAGCCGCGCGGCAAGCCGAATTGACCCAACCGCAGTGAAGGAGCACGTCATGTCACATCTGAAAAACAAGGTCGCCATCGTCACAGGGGCTTCCTCGGGCATTGGAGCGGCGACCGCCAGAGGATTGGCGGAAAAAGGTGCGCGCGTCGTCCTTGCCGGCCGCAATGAGGAACGCCTCAGTCAGATCGTCGAAGACATCACCGGTTCGGGAGGTATTGCCAGCTACAAGGTTGCTGATGCCACGGATTTTGAGAGTACCAAGGCCCTCGTCGCGTTCGCCACAACGACGTACGGCCCGGTCGATATATTGGTCAACAATGCCGGCCTCATGCTCTTTTCCTATTGGAAGGATGCCGCCGTCGGCGATTGGAACAAGATGATCGATACCAACCTGCGTGGCTATCTGCATGCGATCGCCGCGGTGCTGCCGTCGATGTTGGAGCGCCGGTCCGGCCGCATCCTGAATATGAGCTCTATCGCCGGCGTTCATGTCGGCGAGGCGGCAGGGGTTTACGGAGCCACGAAGTTCTTCATACGCGGTATTACCGAAGCCTCAGGAAGGAGGTGGGCGTGGGTAGCGGGATCCAAGTGTCTATGATCAGCCCTGGCGTGATCGATACCGGCTGGGCCGACAAGGTTCATGACGAGACGGGCAGAAAGATCGCCGGAGAGCTCAACAAGCAGGGTATTCCGCCGTCGTCGGTGGCTGAAGCCGTGGTCTATGCACTAGACCAGCCCCCGGAGATCACGATCAACGACATTTCGTCCATCCAACCCGGCAGGACTGGTAGCCCGCGTTTTCGAGAGCTCAGAACTAGAACCTCCGGGACTGTTAGACCGCCTCGCGGAACCAACCGGTGCCGTCTCTCGTGGCTGTGGACACGAAGATCTTCATTGCATGACGATCTAATCCCGGACGTTTTCGTTTTTCAGCGACCGGGCCATCTCCGCCGTCCTTCGCAGGATCCAACATGGATCACTAGGTCAAATTTTTGACTGCTTCCTCGGCCATCACATACCAAATACAGGGCCAGTTAAATAAGGATTGAAGGTGCCGGCCGGCCTGAAGCAAGGTCGGCGCCGGCAAGGGCGATCTTTTTCAGTACAAGTGCGAGTATCCATAACTCATGGTATCAACGCGGGCCGATCTGGCCGACCTTGAAACTTTCGTCGCGATCGCGCGTGCGGGGGGGTTCCGAAAGGCCGCCGCGCTTCGCGGCGTTTCCGGGTCTGCCCTCAGCCACTCGATCAGGGGTTTGGAGGCCCGTCTGGGCGTCCGTCTGTTTCATCGGACAAGCAGGAGCATCAGTCTCACCGCCGCCGGCGAAGTGCTGCTTGCCGAACTGGAGCCCCGTTTCCTCGGCATTCAAGCTGCGATGGATCTCCTAGACAGTTTCAGGAGCGGGCCTACGGGCAGAGTGAGAGTGACCACCCTGCGTGACGCCGCCGAGCTGCTGATCGCTCCTCGACTGCACAGTTTTCGCAAGAGCTACCCAGATGTCGAGGTCGAAGTCAGCGTCGAGGATCGCTTCATCGATATGGTCGCCGAAGGTTTTGACGCGGGCATCCGTTATGGGGGAACGGTTCCCGAGGGGATGATCGCGTCGCGTCTGACATCCGAACTCGAATGGATCGTAGTCGGTTCTCCGGCCTATCTCAACGAACGAGGGCGGCCCGCGCGGCCGGAAGATCTCTTGACGCACGAGTGCATCCGGATCCGAACCGGTACGGATCACCTCTGCAAATGGGAACTTGGCGACGGCGATCGCATGGTTTCTCTCGACGTTCCGGGACTTCTCACGCTCGGAGATTCGGAACTATCTATCCGCATGGCGGAGGAGGGAGGCGGTCTCTTTTATTGCCTGCAGGCCCGGGTCGAGGACAAACTTGCGGCCGGTTCACTCGAAGTCGTGCTGCCGGACTGGACCTCTACCGGGCCGGGTTTTCATGCATACTACGTTTCGCATCGACAGGTGCCGTCCGCTCTCCGGACGTTTCTCGACTACCTTAAGGCGCCGGTTGCGGGCGATTGAAGTGACGGCCAGACGAGACAGCTTCACCAGGCAGGAGAATCGCATATGGATGGTAAGGAGTTGTTTTGCTGAGGCAAATCGACTCAAGAACTCTCCGATAATTTGGAGGTACGGATGAATCGATTTGCCACCTGTTTTAAAGATCTGCCCGACCCTCGGGGCGCAACACACGTCATCCGCTGATGTCGATCCTGTTCATTGCCATTGCCGCGATCGTTTGCGGCGCCGAAAGCTGCGCCGACATGGCCGATTCGGCGTTTCCAAAAAGAAGTGGCTCAAGACGATCGTGCCGCTGCCCTATGGCATCGCCGGCCATGGCACCTTCTCCACCGTTTTCCGCTGCCTCAATCAGGTTGCCTTCGAAGCCGCTTTACCGAAGCCTTTGCAAAGGGCATGGAAGGCGTGGTGGCGGTCGACGGCAAGGCGGTACGAGGCGACGCCGCTGCCCCTCGTCAAGGTCTGGGCTGCCGGTTGCGGCCTGGTCATCGGCCAACAGACCGCGCCGGGCCGCAACGAGGTCCAAGGGGCGCTCGATGCGCTTGCGCTTTTGTCGCTGGAAGGTGCCATCGTCACCGCCGATGCCCTGCATTGCCGCGCCGATACCGCTCATGCCATCCTTTCCGCCGGCGGCGACTATGCCCTGGCGTTGAAGGCCAATCAGCCCGGCCTCCTGGCACAGACGATTGCTCGTCTGGACGACGTCGAGCCACTCGGCGTCCAGACCGCCGCCGAGAATGACCATGACCGCTGCGAAAGACGCCGTGCCTGCATCGTCGCCGTCAATGACATCGACTTCCCCGGCCTGCAGGCCATCGGCTCCGTCGAGGCCACAAGCCGTCATGCCGATGGCCGTCTGACCAGCCATGTCCGCTACTTCCTGCTCTCCACCGTCATGTCGGCTGCCGCCCTGATCGAGGTAACCAGAACTCATTGGCAGATCGAAAACAAACTGCACTGGGTGCTCGACGTCCAGTTCCGCGAGGATGCCGCCAGAAACCGTAAGGATCACGGACCGGCAAACATTGCTCTGTTACGAAAGATTGCCCTCAACCTCATCCGGGCCCATCCAGATAAGGCCTCCATTCGTCGAAAGATCAAGAAGGCAGGGTGGGACGATCAGTTCCTCATCTCTATCATCGCTCATATGCGATAGCCCTGCTTCACCAGGGGAATTTGAGTGCCGGCAGAAAGCGGTCGCTCGCAGCCAGAAAAATAATTGGCAGCAAGATCGCCTGGCATCCTTTAACATGCCGAAAGCGGAAAAAAATACGTGACAGCCTCCGATCCCTCTCTGAGCCGAGGCCATCCATGATGGTAGAGAATCCGCAAGTCTTCGGCTGTCTGACACGACCAGCCGGTACGAATGCGGTACTGCCACGGCTCTCCTCCAGGCGCCCGTTTTTGATCTCTCGATATCTAAATTTGTGCAGACGAGCAGGCAAAGCTATAACGGCAGGATCAACGAATACTGGTAGCTCTCAGACAATCTGGATCGATATCAACCGGGAATGCCTGCATATGTAGGGAGGATTCAAGCACGGCGTGAGGGCGATGCAGACGGACGAGGCGGAGACGTCACGGAAACCCGAGAGCACCTGCATCACCTCGCTCGAGGTTTCCAGGCGGCCTTGTAGGAGACCCGCGGCGTAGTGCCCCGAAAACCCCACCGCGCAAATGCTGATTATGAAAGACAGTACGAAAATGATTACTCTGTAGCCGGAAACGGGACAACAGCCTGTCCATTGTGGTCGATCCTTGTCCATAGGCGGTGAAGAAACTTCATCAATCGGGATCCGCCTCCGAGGGAAGCATCGAATCATCAATGACGACACGAAAGCTGCGCGACCGAGGTTGTCTGTCAACAGATTGTCTGATAAAGCTTGCTAAGGTTCGAACTGTCTCACAAACTTGCGGAGGAATAACTCCGTAACAGAACCGGCGCTGCCGCAGCCGGCACAACTTTCACTGCTGAAATCGATTGCCGCGATGTTCCTTGTTTTCAATGGAAAGCGGTGACCGCATCTCGGCTATGTGAAGGCTTCGAACATGTCGTCGTCCTCGCGACGGCGGGACGCGACGCCTTGATGAACAAACGGGCGTCCTTTTTATGGATGGACGGCTCCATGGCGCCGAGATCACCAGCTTCCCCGATATGCATCTTGAGATGTTGATCTGGGACAGGTAAGTATTGAGATTCAAGAAGCAGAGAAGATGATTGATAAGAAAGCATTGCTCGATAATATGACCTTGGCGGAGCAGGTCTCGCTACTTTCCGGCGATACGTTCTGGTCTTTACCGCCCATCGACCGCCTAGGGATAGGGAGATTGCGCTTGACCGACGGCCCCAACGGCGCCCGCGGGGCGGGGTCTTTTGTCGGAGGTGTGACTGCAGCGGCTTTCCCGGTGGGCATCGCCATCGGAGCGAGTTGGAACCCGGATCTAGCCAAGGAAATCGGCAGTGCCCTAGGTGACGAGGTTCTTTCAAAAGGTGCCCACGTCTCGTTAGCCCCCACCGTTAACATCCAGCGTAGCGTCACAAACGGCCGCAACTTTGAGTGCTTCTCTGAGGATCCGATCCTGACGGCGGAACTTGCAGTCGGCTATATCGAAGGTCTGCAGTCCACGAAAGTCGGTGCCACGATAAAACATTTCGTCGGCAACGAGTCCGAGATTGAACGTACAACCATCTCTTCAGATATCGATGAACGCACGCTGCGCGAAGTCTACCTGATACCCTTTGAGACGGCGGTGAAGCGGGCAAAGGTCTGGGCCGTGATGTCTTCGTATAACAAGCTAAACGGTACTTACACGGCGGAAAGCCATTGGCTGTTGAACGAGGTTCTGCGCGGTGACTGGGGTTTTAACGGCGTGGTGATGTCGGACTGGTTCGGCTCGCGTTCGACCGCACCCACCGTGAATGCCGGGCTGGATCTGGAGATGCCGGGCCCGACTCGCGATCGCGGCTCCAAGCTACTGGCTGCGGTCGAAGGCGGCGAGGTTAGTGTCGAGACGATCCGCGCCTGTGTGCGCAATATCCTGACTTTGATGGAACGCACCGGCGCTATCAACGATCATCGCGAGTTTAAGGAGTACGCCATTGATCAACCGAAACATAGGGCATTGATCAGGCGCGCGGGAGCGGAAAGCGCAGTTCTGCTACAGAATGACGGGATCCTGCCATTGGCTCAGCAAGGTATGGTCGCCATCATTGGACCCAATGCCAAGGTCGCGCAGGTGATGGGAGGCGGCTCGGCGCAGTTGAACCCTCACTATGTCATCAGTCCGTGGCAGGGGCTGGTGGACGCGCTGGGTGAGGAGAATCTGTGCTACGCTCAGGGCTGCAACAATTATCGGTTTCAGCCGCTAATCGAAAACCCCACAACCTTCGAGTTTTTCCAAGGAAGGGAGCTAGCTGGCGAACCGGTGAAGGTCGTCGAGGAACCGTCGAGCCTTGGTGTATGGTTGCCCCCCGTGGCCGAGGGCTTTGTCGATCCCCTTCGCTTTTCGGCTAGAATGCGCACCATCTTCACAGCCTCGGAAGCCGGCGTCTATCGCGTCGGACTAACCTCGGCCGGGCTTGGCCGGGTCTATGTGGACGGCAGACTTGTGGTGGACGCTTGGGCTTCCTGGATACGTGGTACCACATTCTTTGAAGAAGGCTGCGAAGAGGTCGTGGGTGAAATCACGCTCGAAGCCGGCCGTACATACGAGGTCGTCGCCGAGTACGCCCGGCACGACCACGTCAACCTCTATATCGCCGCAATTCGGGTAGGAATAGGCAGATTTTCGGCCGAAGCGGAGATTGCCGAGGCAGCAGCCGTCGCGGCAAAGGCTGATCATGCGGTAGTCTTCGTGGGCAGAACGGGCGACTGGGATACCGAGGGCTCCGATCTTCGCGGTATTGCACTTCCCGGTCTGCAGAACCAGCTTGTTGAGGCGGTAATTGCGGCCAATCCGAACACGATCGTCGTACTACAAACCGGTGGACCGGTGGAAATGCCCTGGCTTTCCGGTGCTCGTGCAGTACTGCAATGCTGGTATCCCGGACAGGAGGCTGGCAACGCGATCGCCGATGTGCTCCTCGGCAAGGCCGAGCCCTCGGGCCGACTGGCACAGACCTTCCCCGTGCGCTGGGCTGACAACCCCACACATACTGAGGATGACGCCGTCTATCCAGGTAAGGACGGCCATGTGCGATATGACGAAGGTGTGTTCGTCGGTTATCGGCACTACGACCGCCACGGCATTAAGCCGCTGTTCCCGTTCGGTCATGGTCTCGGTTATTCAAGCTTTGCGATGTCGGACCTGACGGTAGGGCTACCAGACGCTGCCGGCGCGGTGACAGTGACACTGGAATTGACCAACATCAGCGAGCGGCCAGGTTCGGCAGTGGTGCAAATCTATGTCGGCGATGTTGAAGCATCTATACCCAGACCGGTTAAAGAGCTGAAAGCCTTCTCGAAAATTGCCCTGGAACCCGGTGAGAAACGAAGGTTGCGTTTCATACTTGACGCCCGAACATTTGCCTTCTTCGACACGACCGAGCGGCGTTGGCGGATAGAGGCGGGGGAATTTGCAGTGATGGCTGGGTTCTCGGCCACCGACATCCGTTTGAGTTTAACTGTCACGCAAAAGGGCGCTGTCTTGGCGCTCTGAATGGGCCGCAAATCAATGACCACATTGGGCAGTGGTCGAGTTCCAACGTATGCAGTTTTGGCGGTGAAGCTGGGTGAGTTGAGTGAGAGAATGCTTCAAAACCGGTACTTGGTTAATGGCATGGCGAAACACCGCCTGCGCCTCCAAAAACAGGCAATGTTTTCTGAACGATCGTAAGCGCGATTTTCCCCGCACCTTCTGCAATTGAGTGAGCTTTGGCATGAGGTGTCCACCAAAATAGGTGGACACCAAGGGATGGAAGAAGTGACCTGCCACTGAATTTTCATCCGGCAGCGACTAGATGTGGAGCCTCAACAGGTTGTCCTGGGTAAGAGCGAGCCTAGTGATTGGTGGT
>NZ_NWTA01000032.1:0-51394 GCF_002531955.1 Rhizobium sp. M10
ACAAACCTAATGTCGCCGATCAGACAAAGCCGACAGACGGTGTCGTGATGGCATCACTTGCACCGCTAGGTCGACCGCGACTATCAGCAGGACAACGGATCCGAAAACTGGAGACAATCGCACCCAGCTCCCAATCGAAAAATGTTGAAGCTTTCGATCCTGACCTGCCGCTGACGGCGATTAGAGCCTCGGCGGTCTTGAACCGCTCCCAAACGTTGGACCACCGGATGCTAGAGTTTTCCGGCTTCATTCAGGGAGGCGGGCTGGTTGCGCCTCCCGAATTCACCAACGAGATCGGCGCCTTGTTGCCGATCGCACCATGAGGTCTTTCCTCATTGTAGTATCTACGCCAATCCTCCATCTTTTCGCGGGCATCCGCAAGGGTCAGGAACCAATGCTGGTTCAGGCATTCTGCACGGAAGCGGCCATTGAACGCTTCGATGAAAGCATTATCAGTCGGCTTTGAACTCAATCAGAATGTTCGTGATTTGATGGATGTTGCGCGGTCCCGTCTTGAAGACACCAAGGGCGAACTCGATGAAGCCCTCGGCCGAACCGGAATAGGTCCCGTGATTGTCACGTGCATCGGGCCAGTAGGAACTGCGCAGCGCCCTTTCATCGGCGCGGTCTATCCCGCGGCAATACCGATAGAGGCAGTCGCGGAGCGCCTCGCGGTCGAGCAATTCGGTAATTTTTTTGTGTTTCATCGCTTGTCGCACATCTGATATCGGGGCGCTTACCCATCCAGTGACGCAGCCAGCTTTCAACTGCTCGGCTGACGTAAGGAAAAACCCTCCCTCTGCTTAGGCATGCATGTAAACAACTGCCCTTAGAAGTAGACATCAATGGGAGAGCTGCGGGTAAGGTGTTTGGACAGCGACGGCGCCGTCATGCACCAGTTGCGTTGCGTTTCAACCCCCACAATGTTGGTTGAACAAAAGGCGATCGAGCAACGCATCCGAAACGCAATCTATCTCCAGCGCACGTTCAGGGCAGGATCGAGCGCCTCGCGACGCGAACAGTTCGTCCCTCTCCTCGACATCGATTGCACCGGGCAGTATGTATCCCTCGTCGTCAAGATTGAATATTTCGGGCGCTTGGGCCCAGCATCTTGCATGACCTTGGCATTTGGAAGTGTGCACTATGACGCGCATACGGTACTCCATGTCTTTCCTCCTCTCAATTATCAGGACCAGTCCAGGATCAGATTCTCCATTCCAAACACGTGGCCCCCATAGGTGATGGGCGCCGTACCATCCTTGATACGGAAGTCAGGGATGCGCGACAGCCACTCCTCCAGGCCGATGACGATCTCTCGCCGGGCAAGGTGTGATCCAAGACAGCGATGGGGACCGTACGCAAAAGCGGTGTGGCGATTGTCTTCTCGTGCCAAATCGATCGTGTTCGGATTTTCGAATTCCACCGGATCACGATTGGCAATCATCGTGGCGCAGGAAATGTAGTCCCCCTTACGGATCGGCGCGCCTTCGAAATTGATATCTTTCGTCGCCACACGGATCATCTGCACGGTCGAATAGGCGCGAAGCAGTTCTTCGGCTGCGAGCACAATTCGATCCGGTTTGCTCCGCAGCAATTCCTGTTCTGTCGGATTGCGCGCGAGATAGGCCAGGTCAAAGCCGATCGCCGTTGCCACGGTGTCCAGTCCCGCGACGAATAGAAGCACGCCTATTCCATGGATTTCCTGGTCTCTCAACAGGCGGCCGTCGACCTTTGCCTGCACGACGAAGGTCATGAAATCGTCGGCCGGTTCTTTGCGGCGCATCGCTGCAAGTTCATCGATGAACGCCAAAATTGTTCGGGCGGCTGCGGTTCGTCTGATGCCGTCGCCGTGGAGCAGGTCCTTCCCCCAGCCCACGAATGTATTGAGGCGCTCATCGGATAAGCCGAGCAAACGGAGGAAGATACTAACCGCAAAAGGAAAGGCGAAGTCCGTCAAGATGTCGCAGCTTGTGCTCGACGCGGAAATCTTGGAAATCAACGCAATCGCCCGATCACGGACCGCCGGTTCAAGCTCCATTATCCGCCTGGGCGAAAGCAGCGGATTGAGAAGTGAGCGAAACACGCTGTGAGCCGGGGGGTCGAGTTCAAGCGGGATCAGCGGCCAGTTTTCGCCAAGCGCCGAGGCGAAAAGGCTCCGATGGCTGGAAAAGGTTCCGGTGTCCTGCAGCAATTTGCGTTGGTCCTGAGCGCGAACGATGACCCAGGTACCTCGGCCATCGCGCGTATTGCAGGGAGAATAAAAGATTCTCGGTCCATTATGGAGGCAAGCGACAGCTGCGTGCGGATCCCCATTTGGCATGCGCTCCATGCCGGGCGACGTGAACAGGCTGAAGTCCTTCACCATTTCGGGAGGGACATGTTCTGGAACCCTAATGGTAGCCACTGCTTTTCTCCTGTCATCAAAGCCCCTTCGCCGAGAACGAATTCTCCTCGGAGAGGGAGCGAGCAAAATCGTTGAGCGCCAGATTTCCAATCTCAGCAGCGCGAGGCGCCAATGACATGCGATGCAGCGATCAGATCGCCGTGCGGCTCGAAATCCACGCTGCTTTGTTGGCCGAAGTCGAAATTTCTTGGATGCCTCGCCCGCCCTTCCGGTCGACATCGGATTTTCACGGGTACCTCTCTTCCGGTAAATGCGTTCTGAGCACAGATGCATTTTGATTTCCTCCGCTCCATGGCGGTCACCAAAGAAACCGGCCGACAGTCCTTGCCGCCCCGCAAGAAGAACTTCAAAGTTCATGCCAATTTGATTGATTTGGCCGGAAAGAAATTTTTCAATTGCCTTTCAGCGCTTTGGCTCAAGGCAGAACTAAAGATTGGCTGATCAAGGCCGTGTCGCGTATCTAACAAAACCCGACATCAGGTGCCGGATGCCATCTATTCAGGTGCGACTTTTTTCCAGCCACCACAGCCGGGGGCCAGAGACAGCGCGACGAGTAACGAATGTCCTGATGTACTGCGATGCAGTGGGATAGCTTGAGGGTGGGTAGCTTTGAATTGTGGCATCGAGCTAGCGGCGGAATTCCGGGAACAGCTCGAAGCGTGCTACTCCTTTGTCCTGAATGTCAGTTCTACCAGCCCGACGACACCACCCTAAGAGTCGGCGGCAATCTGCCGATTGGGTGTTGCCTGACAGCAATGGGTATGGTGGCCTACCGTCCGCCGAGACGGAAGGCGATGGCCGCAGAAAGCCCGCTCAAGCGGCGGGCCGAAAATGCCGTCCGAAACAAATCCACAAACTACCCTGCCTGGCACGGCAAGAGCGTGGGTACGGAGATTTGATCTGGATCAAATCGCAATCCCGATGAAATTGATAGCCATCAAAGACGCGCTGGAAGAAATAGGGATAGCCGAAGTCGCAACGGCCGCGTGGTCGTCTCGGGCATGTCCGGCATAGGCGGTTTTCGAAGGGATCAGGACATGGACGTCGCACGCAGTGAGGTTCTCGTGATTGGCACTTCCGTCGCTTGCCGTTCCTGCCAGGCGCGGCACGGCGTCGTTTGCGGCGCCTTGTCGGCTGGCCAGCTTAGCGAACTTGGCCGCCACTCGCTGCGCCGCAAGGTCGACGCAGGCTGCGAGATCATTGCACAAGGATCGGAAAACTCTTTCTATTCGAACATCACGCGCGGCGTGGTGAAGCTCTGCAAGGTGATGTCGGACGGGCGCCAGCAGATCGTTGGCCTGCAATTCGCCCCCGATTTCGTCGGCCGCCCCTTCGTGCGCGAAAGCACGCTGTCGGCCGAGGCCGCGACCGATGCGGAGATCTGCGTGTTCCCCCGCAATTTGCTCGAACGCATGATATTGGAGACTAGGGAATTGCAGCGTAGCCTGCACGCTCAGGCGCTGAATGAGCTGGATGCCGCGCTCGAATGGATGCTGACGCTCGGCCGGCGGACCGCCGAGGAGAAGGTCGCAAGCCTGCTCCACCTCATTGCCGCCCACGCCGAGACGGCGACGAGCACTGCCTTCGATCTGCCGCTATCGCGTGCCGAGATTGCCGACTTTCTCGGGCTGACGATCGAAACCGTCAGCCGCCAGTTGACCCGGCTTCGCAAAGAGGGCGTCATCCGCATCGAGAACATCCGGCATATCACCGTGCCCGACATGGATGCGCTCGCAAAGAAAATCAGCGGGTAATTACCACCCGCGTATTGGAAAGGCCAGCCTGGCGCGCCAGCGTAAAGAACTAGGCGGCATTGTCGGGATGCAGACGGACGTGCCGGGCGCTACCACATCGAGCATTCCGGGCGAGAAAACTTCTAGTCCCGGAGCCGCCGGCTTGCAGCTCGGGATAGCCGCCGGGCAGGTGGGTGGCGTCGCCATCGGCGCCGGGCGCCCAGCAGGTCGCCAGCGAGCTGAGCGGTGAGCGGTGAGAGGAACAAAATATCAGCTCCGCGGCGACGTCAGCCGAGCAACAAATGCTCGTAGGCCAAAGGCTACATAGCGCGACCCGGGTGCCGGTCGGCATCAGCCGATCGATATTGGCGGCTGCGAGCTCTTCACGCCCCCAACCTGCGGATATCCGCCATCGTCGTCTTCTGTGACGAAATTATCGGAGCCGTTTGCGTTTCACCATTTTTCGATGCGCGGTCCGAGCCTGGCGCCCCCTTTTTGTCGGACCTCAAACTTTCTTGTGCAGTTTCAAACAAGAAAACGTGCGCGGGTAGACATACGCACGAGCAGAACCTCAAACCTCGTGACCCGCGCCTTCCCGCCGCGACCGGACTGGCGGGCAGTATGCTAAGGTTCTAAAAGGCGGCAGAGAAACCTTGATCGAGATGCGGTCGGAAGTAGCCGAAACAGCGCCCGGCCGTCAGCGCGGCACAACGGCTTCACAATTCGCTCGCCCGCACGAGCAGCGCACGAGTGCGGCGACGAAGGCCCTGTGCTGACCGCAAGTCCATCTCCTTCAGGCCAAATGGCATGACGCTTGCTTGCCCTGGCGTGTGGGCCGAGGTCGGATTCGTGTTAGCCGTGACTGAGAGGCCGCAAATAAATTTTCCTAGAGGAGCTTCATTGATGACCATGGAAAAGCAGGTCCCTATTGTCACCTTTCGCACGCGGGTTCGCGACGAGTCTATATCCGGTCCCAACCCCTACCGCTGGGAAGACAAGACGACCGACGACTATTTCAGCGGTAAGCGGGTAATCCTTTTTTCGCTGCCGGGCGCCTTCACGCCAATCTGCTCCACCTTCCAACTGCCTGATTTCGAAAGTCTTTATGTCGAGTTTAAGAAGAATGGCATTGACGACATCTACTGTCTCTCCGTCAACGATGCCTTCGTCATGAATGCTTGGGGCAAGTCTCAGGGGTTGAAAAATGTCAAGCTTATCCCGGACGGTTCGGGAGAATTCACTCGGAAAATGGGTATGCTCGTCGCCAAGGACAATCTCGGTTTCGGTCTGCGCTCCTGGCGCTACGCTGCCGTGATCAATAATGGCGTCGTGGAGGGGTGGTTCGAGGAAGAAGGCTTTGGCGACAACTGCGCAACCGATCCGTATGGCGTTTCTTCGCCGCAAAACATTTTGAAATGCCTTAAGGCCCCAGCCTTCGTATGAGCATTGAAGCCAACGACCAGCAGCTACGACTTGTCGTGCACACCTGCGCCGAACGATAGGAGTTTTGCTCGAACCATGAAGTCCTTTACAAGCCTTCATCAGCGTCAGCAGCAATCGCTGGTTATTACGCCCCAGCTCATCGCGTCTATTCGCTTGCTGCAGCTGGCGCACACCGAACTGAATCAGTTCGTGGAACAGGAAATCGAGAAGAACCCATTTCTCGACCTGGCGTCGAATGACGGCGGGGCTTCTGGCGTATCGCCAACTGCGGCGGATGATCCAAATATCAGCGCACGCGAAGACCACGTTGATGGACCGGCCAGGACGGACATGCCTGAGCTGTCTAGTCCCTGGAAATCAATCCGTGACACAGGCAACCTTTCGCCGGGGGAAAGGCCTTCCCTGGATGAGTTCGCCGCCTCAACTGAGACATTGCACGAACATGTCGCCCATCAGATCGCCCTCACTGCCTTCACACCCCAGGAGCGGCTGATTGCTGGCGCGCTTGCCGACCATCTGGATGACACTGGGTATCTGCAAGTGAACCTTCTGGAGCTAGCAGAGAGGCTAAATAGCCCTGAGGCTGGAGTGAAGCGGGTTCTTGAGGCTTTGCAGCTATTTGACCCGCCGGGCATATTTGCGCGAAGTCTGGGCGAATGCCTCGAGATTCAGTTGCGCCAACGAGACCGGTTCGACCCGGCCATGGCAGCTCTGGTCGCAAATCTCGAGTTGCTTGCGCGACGCGATTTTCGAGCACTGAAGCGACGTTGCCGGGTCGATGAAGACGACCTTCTCGATATGTTGAACGAAATTCGTGCACTTGACCCAAAGCCTGGAAACCAGTTCCAGTCCGCAAGGTCGGAATCCATCATACCCGACGTCTTCGTCCTACCCTCGCCGGGAGGCGGATGGCACGTCGAGCTTAATCGGGAGATTTTGCCCAAGGTACTGATCAACCAAACCTATTTTGCGCAAGTTACTCGCCTAACCGCCCAAAGCTCGAAAGATCAGTCATTCCTGAACGAATGCTTCCAGCGCGCGAGCTGGTTGGTTCGGAGTCTCGATCAGCGCGCCACGACGATCCTTAAGGTGGCGACCGAAATCGTGCGCCACCAGGATGTCTTTTTGGAAGATGGCATTGCTCATCTTCGCCCTCTCAATCTTAAGACCATCGCTGACGCGATCGACATGCACGAGTCCACTGTAAGTCGGGTAACGTCGAACAAATACATTCTCACGCCCCGCGGCGTGTTCGAGCTCAAGTATTTTTTCACCGTCGCGATCCCGTCCTCACAAGGCGGTGACGCGCACTCGGCCGAAGCTGTGCGCCATCAGATAAGGGCACTTATTGCCGCAGAGACGCTCCATGATGTGCTGTCCGACGATGGCATCGTTGCCAAGCTCAAGGAAACAGGCGTCGACATTGCTCGCCGCACAGTCGCCAAATATCGCGAGGCGATGAACATCCCCTCGTCCGCGCAACGACGGCGGGAGAAACGGTTTGTACTGGCGGCCGCGGAGGGATAAGTCCTTTGTACCGTAGGTGATGCCCTTTTCCCAAAAACCGCGGAACTGAGGCACATGTGACATTGTGCTTAGTCCTCTCCATGGAGGATCGACTTCATATGGGCTGGCGACCGCAGCCTCGTCACGGGAGCTTCAAAAGTTGTTCCGGCCGCTTAAGCTAACGTTCTAGAAAAGATTAGATGTCTGTTCCATAGCCCAAGCGCTTAGGGGCTAAGCGGTTAATCACGAAACTCGTGCAGAATTTTTATGTCGCGCAAGCGACAAATCTAGAAGCAGTTGTCGCCTCCCATTCATTTTCGCCGAACCGCTGGGATTTCGGTGCGGCGGCAACGAGAGCCTCAACCGAAAATGATAGACGGAGATACGCGGGCAGACGTTCTGGAGTTGGCGCGCTTTCGAGATCTCCGATGTTCGACGACGCAGGAATACAACACGCGGGCTGATCGAACTCTTGGCCTTCCTTACCGCTTGGCACGACGCATGCACGGTAATCCGAAAATGCGCCATCGAACAAAAAGGAATCATCCCATGATCAAGCTCACAGAGAATGCCGCCGCCATCATGAACGTAACGCTTTCCCGAGCCGAGCAGGCGGAAGGCTTTCGCATCGCGGTCGAGGCAGGTGGATGCGCCGGCTACAAATACCTGGTGGGGCTAGAAAGCGTCCAGGGCGAGGGCGACGCGGTGATCGAAACAAATGGGGTCAAGGTGTTCGTTGACGCAGACTCCCAAGCACACATCAACGGCATGACGATCGACTTCGTGACGGGACCAGAAACCTCCGGTTTTGTCTTCGACAATCCCAATGCGCACCAGAACTGCACTTGCGGCAAATCCTTCGGCTGATCACCGAGAAAGCGAGAGAGCCATGCGGAATTATTGCGAAAAGGTCATGGTTTCCTTTTTCAATCCGAAGAACGACGGCGTGCAGGAAAATCCCCTCAGCGAGACCGCGGCAGTTTCCTACGGTAGAGGGCCTGAATTGATAATTGGAGTCGATCCAACGGTGGAAGCGTTTCTGGTGACGCCGTCGTCCTTGCGTTCCAACCCAGCGACCGCCTTCTCGCCAGCGCTGGCCGAACTCATAACCCTAAAGCCCGCCGAAGCGCCTCAAACCGTCCGTCAGGAGACAGCAGGCTTTTTAAGCGGTTTGCTGCCGGAGAAAAAGGTCTGCTCATCAACGGATTATCCTGAGGCAGCAAAATTTTTTGGCGGGCATCCGGGCCAGGATTCCAAAGGAGACGCTCCCTCTGCAAGCAGTTCCGCGCCGAGGAAAGGTGAGCGAAGACGCGTGCGTGTCAAGAGGCTTGATTTCATGACCAAGTCGCTCACTTCGCTAGATCTGGCAGTAGACGGACGACACTCGTTCAAGCCGTCGAAGACGTGTCAGCGGTTTATACAGTACTGGTCGTCGAAAGCCTCGCTCCGGCAGAGGAGGACGATCAGACCGTCACAACAGAAATCTGAGGCCTGGAGAAATTGGCAGGGTCGAAATCGATGTTGTAGCCGGCAATCGCGTAGGACAGGGTCTAAAAATCGCCGCAGCCTGCAACAGTTCAGTTCTCAGCGACAAGCTAAGCTGGCGACCCATCTAGTTAAGCAGCCGCGGCGAATCCAACCGTTGGAAAAGGCGCGAGCGCACAACGTTCTTCCCTTCCTACTGATGGCGGCGATGCGACGTTATCGATGCCAACAAGATCGCGTGACGCGCCATCGCACGACTCCACCCCGCGCTGCTTGCCCGAGGTTAGCAAACAACAGCATGTGCAAGACGCCGCAGCATTGTCACCGCTTCCCCTCAGTCGAGATCCACCCATGAGAGCGATCTATCTCGACAATAATGCAACGACCAGAGTCGATCCTGAAGTGGTTGAAGCCATGCTGCCGTTCTTTGCGGATCAGTTTGGAAACCCTTCGTCGACGCACGCTTTTGGCTCCTCCATCCGCGAGGCGGTGAGGAAGGCGCGCCGGCAATTGCAAGCGCTGATCGGCGCCGAGTTCGATCATGAGATCGTGTTCACCTCGGGGGGGACGGAAAGCGACAATGCGGCGATCCTTTCGGCGCTGGAGGTGATGCCTGAGCGCACAGAGATCGTGACTTCCGCAGTCGAGCATTCAGCGGTGCTGACACTCTGCGGCCATCTGGAGAAGACGCGCGGCATTAAGGTACACAGGATCCCAGTGGATCGACATGGACGTCTCGATCTTGACGCCTATGAGACCGCCCTCACTCATCGTGTAGCGATTGCTTCGATCATGTGGGCGAACAACGAGACGGGAACCATTTTCCCGGTCGCTAAGCTTGCCGAGATGGCCAAGAGAATCGGTGCACTTTTCCACACCGACGCGGTCCAGGCGGTCGGCAAGGTTCCAATGGACCTCCAACCTACTGCAATCGACATGCTTTCGTTGTCCGGACACAAATTCCATGGACCAAAAGGCATTGGTGCACTCTATCTCAGGCGGGGCTTATCTTTCTCCTCACTGATCAAGGGAGGTCATCAGGAGCGCGACCGACGCGCAGGGACAGAAAATACGGCCGGGATTGTCGGTTTAGGCAAGGCTGCCGAACTCGCCCTGAAATCAATAGACGACGAGAGCACCCGATTAAAGTCGCTCCGAGATCGATTGGAGAACGGCATTGTCCAGCGTGTTCCAGGCGCCTTCGTAACCGGCGATAGGCTTAAGAGGTTGCCGAACACGGCGAACATCGCCTTTCAACGTGTCGAAGGAGACAGTATGCTCCTTCTTCTCAACCGCTATGGCATCGCCTGCTCTTCCGGCTCTGCTTGCTCCTCCGGTTCGCTGGAGCCGAGCCATGTCTTGAGGGCAATGGATATCCCTCATGCTATGGCGCACGGAACAATCCGCTTCTCGTTCTCGCGCGATAACTGTGACGAGGATGTCGACCGGGTGCTCGAAGTTTTACCGGGCATCGTTGAAAGGCTCCGGAGCCAATCCCGTTCCGGCCACGTGGCCGACACGAGCAGCCGGGTTCGTTCAGGGGAGTAGGAGCAGGCACGCTCATGAAACGGCAATTCCTTTTCACCGATACGACCTGCATGACGGCACCGGCATCGTATGAACGATCAGGTAAAAGCCGGGGCTCTCAGTCACATAGATCGCCGGTTCACCGCCCATGCGTGTTCATGGAGGGGGCCCAGCGCCATATCATCTTAATCAATCTCTCGACACCATCGGTGGATCGCATCCGACCACCAGCCTATGCCGACTCCAGTTGCAACGCGACTGCCTTGCGCCTAGCCGCGTCGAACCACGCATTCCGTACGTTGCAGCTTAAGCTACGGGAGAACGATCTCGCGATCACCGCTCACGACCAGGGGGAATCTTATGTGCCGTTGCTCCGCTGACAGCAGTCCCGTCGATGTCAAAGACATCCTCAATCGGCTGAAATCTCTCTCGGCTGCGGAGGAGTTCTTCGAAGCCCTAGGGGTCCCCTATGACCCGAAGGTTCTCGATGTCTCACGACTCCATATCATGAAGCGTATGGGCCAATACCTCGCGGCAGAGGACTTCTCCCATCTCCCAGACCGGGTAATCGCTGCTCGTGCCCGTGCCATACTGGAAAGGGCCTACTGTGATTTCGCGACCTCCGCGCCGCTCTCGCACCGGGTCTTCAAGGTGCTCAAGGACCACAATCCGAACAGACCTGTCACACCCGGCCGCACCGTTGTCCCGTTAGACTCTTTCCTGAAGCCGTTCGAAAAGAAGTGAGCACGGTTGCGACACGACAATGTCGGGAAGCTTACAATTCAGTCATATGCTAGCAACGTCGGAATCGAAGCCATTTCAATGTGATAGAGAACGCCAAACGGTTGGCACGAATGATGCACGCAAGCATGTGTACTGACAAGCCCGCCACCCATAGAGGGAGGGAGTAAGAAACCGCCATGCACATAGTTATCTGTATCAAACAGGTACCGGACTCCGCACAAATACGAGTGCATCCGGTGACGAACACAATCATGCGTCAGGGAGTGCCAACCATCATCAACCCCTATGATCTGTTCGCCCTTGAAGAGGCGCTCCAGTTGCGCGACCGCCATGGCGGCGAGGTGACCGTGCTCACCATGGGGCCGCCCATGGCAGAGGACGCGTTGCGCAAGGCGCTCACCTACGGCGCCGACCGCGCCGTACTCTTGACCGACCGTCATTTTGCCGGCTCCGACACTCTGGCGACCTCGTTTGCTCTTTCGCGAGCCATCGCGAAGATCGGAGAGGCCTTCGGTACGCCCGATATCGTCTTTACGGGCAAACAGACCATCGACGGCGATACCGCCCAGGTTGGGCCTGGCATCGCCAAGCGCCTCGACCTCCTGCAGCTCACCTACGTTGCCAAAATCGTCTCTGTCGACATCAATGGGCGCGAGATTACGGTGGAGCGCCGCTCGGAAGGGGGCACGCAGACGCTGATGAGCAAGCTCCCTTGCCTAATTACAATGCTCGAAGGCACAAACGAAATCCGCCGCGGCTCGCTCGATGACGCGCTACGGGCCGCGCGCAGCCAGATCGTGAAGTGGAATGCGGCCGACGCTGGCATAGAGGACCTCACCAAGTGCGGCCTGCGTGGCTCGCCAACCGTCGTTAAGAGGGTCTTTGCCCCTCCTGAGCGGGCGGAAAAGGCGGAGCAGATCGACACCGCGGAAAAAACACCGCGCGATCTCGCGGAGGAGTTGATCGCTGGGATCTTTTTGCGCCAGCCGGCGCTCGAAAGCGAACTCGCCTTTGACGGCGAATGAAGGCAAGGAGCGACGATGTTGAGCACGAATCGAGAGAGCCCTCCTCCAGCCGCTGGCCGTGCCGCCATGAAGAAAGAGCTGCCCGATCAGTTTAAGGACCATCGGCACGTTTGGGTCTTCATGGAGCTGGAGCGCGATCAGGTGCATCCCGTCTCCTTCGAGCTGCTCGGCGAAGGCCGCAAGCTCGCCGACAAGCTGGGCGTCCAGCTTGCCGGCGTCGTTCTCGGACCACCGGGAGAGGCCACGTGGTTTGCCATCGCCGAGGCTTTTGCTTATGGCGCCGACCTGGCCTACCTCGTCGAGGCCCCACTGCTCGCCGACTACCGAAATGAGCCTTTCACCAAAGCATTGACGGATCTGGTTACTAACTACAAACCGGAAATCCTTCTTTTAGGGGCAACGACGCTCGGGCGCGACCTTGCCGGTTCCGTGGCGACGACCTTGTTGACAGGGCTCACGGCGGATTGCACCGAACTTGATGTGGATGCGGACGGCTCGCTTGCGGCGACCCGGCCGACTTTCGGCGGCTCCTTGCTTTGCACGATCTACACGCTCAACTGCCGGCCGCAGATGGCAACGGTCCGGCCGAGGGTCATGGCCATGCCTCCGCGCGGGAATAATAAGATCGGACGCGTCATTCAACACAAAGTGTCGATGATCGAGGAAGAGATCGTCACTAAGGTCCTCGGTTTCTTGTCCGATGGCCAGTCGGCGACGGCGAATCTCGCCTATGCGGACGTCGTGGTTGCTGGAGGCCTCGGTCTCGGCGCGGTGGAGAACGTGAAGCTTATGAAGAAACTCGCGCGGACGATCGGGGCCGATTATGGCTGTTCGCGCCCCCTCGTCCAAAAGGGCTGGATGCCTGCTGATCGGCAGATCGGCCAAACTGGCAAAACTATCCGGCCGAAGCTTTACATAGCAGCCGGCATTTCCGGCGCCATCCAGCATCGCGTTGGCGTCGAGGGAGCTGATCTTATTTTAGCCATTAACACCGATCCTAACGCGCCGATTTTTGATTTCGCCCACCTCGGCGTCGTCACCGATGCGATCCGTTTACTGCCGTCATTAACGGAACTCTTCACCCATCGACTGTCGCCGCACAGTCGCGATAAGCTTGCAAACTGAGGGCGCCCCATGACTGAGGAAAACTTCGACGCCATAGTTATCGGGGCCGGCATGGCCGGAAACGCAGCTGCTTACACGATGTCGAACCGCGGCATGAAGGTGCTGCAGTTGGAGCGTGGCGAGTATCCGGGCTCCAAGAATGTGCAGGGCGCCATCATGTACGCGGACATGCTGGAGAAAATCCTGCCGGATTTCCGGGATGATGCGCCTCTGGAGCGGCACTTAGTCGAGCAGCGCTTCTGGATGATGGACGACTCGTCCCACATCGGTATGCAATACCGGTCGGACGACTTCAACGAGTCGAGACACAATCGCTACACGGTCATTCGCGCCCAATTCGACAAATGGTTTTCACGCAAGGTGCGCGAGGCCGGAGCGACGCTTCTATGCGAGACGACCGTGACGGAACTCGTTCGTGATCCAAAGGGCAAGGTGATTGGCGTTCGCACCGACCGCGCCGGCGACGTGATTCTTGCTGACGTGGTCGTTCTCGCAGAGGGCGTCAATGGGCTGCTCGGCACGCGTGCTGGATTGCGTGACACGCCAAAACCGGAAACTGTCGCGCTCGCCGTCAAGGAAATGCATTTCCTGGCCGAAGAGGTAATTGACCAGCGGTTCGGCCTCCAGGCCAATGAAGGCTGCGTCATCGAGGCAGTTGGCACGATCTCTCGCAACATGGCCGGGCTTGCCTTCCTCTACACCAACAAAGAATCGATCTCGATCGGCATTGGCTGCCTTGTCTCCGAATTCGCGGCAACAATGGAAAGTCCTTATGATCTGCTCGAAAAATTCAAAAGCCATCCGTCGGTAAAGCCGCTGATCGCAGGAGCGGAAGTCAAGGAATATGCGGCGCATCTCATTCCAGAAGGTGGTTACAAGGCAATTCCGCAGCTTTTTGGTGACGGCTGGGTCGTCGTCGGCGACGCGGCACAACTTAATAATGCGGTGCACCGCGAGGGGTCCAACCTCGCCATGACGTCGGGGCGCATCGCCGGCGAAGCAATCGTCCAGATCAAGAATCGCAAAAAGCCGATGGTCAAGGAGAACCTCTCCCTTTACAAGTCGATGCTTGAAAAGTCGTTCGTTATCAAAGACTTGCGGAAATACAAGGACATGCCTGCCCTGCTGCACACCAATTCCCGCAATTTCTTCACGACTTATCCAAGGTTGCTGTCGCAGGCCGCACAGAACTTTGTGCGAGTCGATGGCACCCCGAAGATCGACAAGGAACGGGCGACCACGGGCACCTTCATCAAGGCACGCTCCCGCTGGGGGCTGTTTGGTGACGCGGTTCGCTTGGCGCGCGCGTGGCGATAAAGGAGAGATGAGATGACGGTTGCAGTGACGAACATACGCGTAGAGGACAAGCTTTACCAAAATCGATACGTGGTCGATGCCGGACGCCCGCATATTAGGGTGCGTCCACACGATTGGCCAAGCGTAAATCTGTATGCCCTCACAAGTGTCTGTCCGGCCAAGTGCTACGAATTGAATGACCAGGGCCAAGTGGAGGTTATCGCCGACGGGTGCATGGAGTGCGGCACGTGCCGCGTACTCTGCGAGGCAAGTGGAGATATCGAGTGGAACTATCCGAGAGGCGGTTTCGGCGTTCTCTTCAAGTTCGGATAAAGGTTTGCAACTCCACGATTCAGAACCAACTTGGGTTTGCAGACGGGCGCATCGGAAACTTGCAGAGGTGCGCGTTGCAGATTGGTATTAGAAATTACTATATATACATGCAAGCAAGGGTGATAAGAAACGTTAGACAACCCAAGGCCATATAATGACCCACATGCCCGCCCGACCGGTCGATGGAGCGGAACCCCTATCTGCGCTACCTGCTGGACCTATGCGCCAAGCGGGCACGCAGCGCAGCGGAATCTACGAGATATCAAAGGTACTGACTGCCCCCGCCCGGCTAGAGATTACGCTTGCCAACGTCGTGAACGTCCTCTCTTCCTTTCTGCAGATTCGATGCGGAGCAATCGTTGTTCTAGACGCTGAAGGTCAGCCCGAGATTGCCGCAACTGGCGACATCCCCCCATCCTCTCAATCAGCCGCTCGAGGCGTTATACCTAAGGCCGTAATCGACCATATCGCGACGACCGGTATGCCCTTAATCGTAAAGGATGTCAGCAAGTCCGAATTATTTCAGGCTGAGCCGCAACCGCCTTGGAGCAGCGGCACCGTCCCAATTTCTTTTATTGGCGTTCCGGTAAAAGCCGATAATAAAATACTTGGCACAATATCGATCGATCGCGTCAGGAACGACGCCGCCCCCTTCCCCGCCGACGAGGACGTTCGCTTTCTGACCATGGTCGCCAATCTGGTCAGTCGGACGATCAGGCTTCATCGTTTCCTGAACCTGGAGGGTCGGCGACCTATCGGCGAACAAGAGAGACCGGAGAAGCCGATCATCGCGCAAAGGGGCGCGCCGGGCCGACATCCACCCGTCAAAATCGACGGGATTATCGGGGATAGCCCGGCTCTCCAGCAGGTGGTTGAAACCGTCTCGGTGGTGGCGAGGACGAATTCCACCGTGCTTCTGCGGGGCGAAAGCGGCACCGGCAAGGAATTTTTTGCACAGGCGATCCATGAACTTTCCCCTCGTAAAAACAAGCCGTTCGTCAAATTGAACTGCGCCGCGCTGCCCGAAGGCGTCCTGGAATCGGAGCTGTTTGGGCATGAAAAAGGGGCTTTCACCGGGGCCATCGCGCAGCGCGCCGGACGCTTCGAACTGGCAAATGGCGGAACGCTTCTACTTGACGAGATTGGCGAGATTTCGCCCGCCTTTCAAGCCAAACTGCTGCGCGTCCTGCAGGAAGGCGAACTGGAGAGGGTGGGCGGAACCAAGACGCTTGCGGTCGACGTCCGGCTCATATGCGCCACGAATAAGAACCTCGAGATGGCTGTTGCAAACGCCGAATTCAGGGCCGACCTGTATTACCGCATCAGCGTAGTTCCAATTGTCCTGCCGCCGCTTCGAGAGCGACCCGGCGATATTCCACGCCTTGCGAACGCTCTTCTTGACCGATTCAACAAGGAGAACCAACGCGAGCTGACGTTTTCGTCGTCGGCGATCGAGGTGATGTCGCAATGCTATTTCCCAGGTAACGTCCGGGAACTCGAAAACTGCGTGCGAAGGACTGCCACCCTTGCGCGTTCAAGCTCGATCGTTTCGTCTGATTTTGCCTGCAAGAACAGCCAGTGCCTTTCGTCGCTCCTCTGGAAAACCGACGGGTCGCCCGGCGGCATCACCGTCGATGGGCATGCCCGGAGCAATGTGATGCCGACTTCATCGCCGCGCTCGGGCGGGAGCATCGGTGCGTCGGACGAGGTATCTTCCGTCAAGGCTTGTGATCCGCACGGTTCCGGTTGTCCCGCAATGGAGTCGCGCCTCACGCAACGGGACCGGTTGATCGAGGCGATGGAAAAGGCCGGATGGGTTCAGGCCAAAGCGGCTCGTATTCTCGGCCTTACGCCTCGTCAGGTCGGCTATGCTCTACGCCAGCATCGCATCGAGGTGAAAAAGCTTTAAGCGCCTGGGTGATGTTGGACCTTCTCGATCTCCAATGCCTGGTTTGGTGGCTTACGGACAACTCTTTTGTCGACTGTCGGAAGCTTGACAAGTCTGTGTCCGAACACGGTCGGAATCGGGCAATAAATGCAAATTCTTAAAGCAAATCCCGTCCTTGGGATGGCATGGCTTTTGCGTTTTGAAAGGCGACGTCAACTAGCAACGGAGCACTCAATGTCCGCACCGATGATTTCGCTTGAAAGTGCGACCAGCACGACATCCTTGGATCAATTGCTGGCGACCGCGAAACCGAGTGGCTGCACATCCTCGTCATGTGGCGCGTCCACAAAACCGGCCGACGTGGACCAGGCTATCTGGGCGAAGATCAAAAACCACCCCTGCTATTCAGAAGAGGCTCACCATTATTTCGCGCGCATGCATGTCGCGGTCGCACCAGCCTGCAATATCCAGTGCAACTATTGCAATCGTAAATATGACTGCGCCAACGAAAGCCGCCCTGGGGTCGTCTCGGAAAAGTTGACGCCAGACCAGGCGCTGCGCAAGGTCATTGCCGTCGCCAACGAAGTGCCGCAGCTTTCCGTGCTGGGTGTCGCCGGACCGGGCGATGCCTGTTACGACTGGAAGAAGACAAAGGAAACGTTCGAACGAGTTGCGGGGGAGATCCACGACATCAAGCTGTGCATCTCCACCAACGGGCTTGCGCTGCCGGATCACGTCGCCGAACTTGTCGACATGAATGTCGATCACGTGACAATTACGATCAACATGGTTGACCCTGAAATCGGCGCAAAGATCTATCCCTGGATCTTTTACCGCAACCGTCGTTACACCGGCATCGAAGCTGCGAGAATTCTGCACGAGCGGCAAATGGTGGGCCTGGAGATGCTGACCGCGTGCGGCATCATCACCAAAGTCAATTCGGTGATGATTCCTGGTGTCAACGACGAACACCTGGTCGAGGTAAATAAATGGGTCAAGGAGCGGGGGGCGTTCCTGCACAACGTCATGCCGCTTATTTCCGATCCGGCCCATGGCACCTACTACGGCTTGACCGGACAGCGCGGCCCGCGGGCGCTCGAATTGAAGGCGCTCCAGGATCGTCTCGAAGGCGGCGCAAAGCTAATGCGCCATTGCCGGCAGTGTAGGGCCGATGCCGTCGGCCTGCTTGGGGATGATCGGGGCCAGGAGTTCGCACTCGACCAGCTTCCCGGAGAGATCACCTATGACGCCCGTAAGCGCGAGGCCTATCGGGAAGTGATCGCCCGCGAACGCGGCGATCACGCGACCGCCAAGAGCGAGGCAATCGAGACAGTCAAAGCAGCCGGCGATGGGTCCCTCCACGTCGCGGTCGCGACAAAGGGTGGCGGTCGCATCAACGAGCACTTCGGCCATGCGAAGGAGTTCCAAGTATACGAAGCTTCGTCGAGAGGCATCACCTACGTCGGGCATCGCAAGATCGAACAGTATTGCCTCGGAGGCAGGGGCGAGGAAGCCACCCTCGACGGCATCATAACTGCGCTGGTCGGTATTGACGTCGTGCTATGCGCCAAGATCGGGGAGTGCCCTAAGACTAAGCTCATGGAGGCCGGGGTTCGGGCAACGGATGCTTATTGCTATGACTACATCGAGACCGCCATCGGCACCCTCTACGCCGCCAAGTTTGGCGTCGAACCACAAGCGGCGACGGCGTGAGCGCTCTTAATCCAACATCTTCAGGAGTTTAAAAATGGCCTTCAGGATCATAGCGTCCCAATGCACCCAGTGCGGTGCCTGCGAGTTCGAATGCCCCTCCGGTGCGATCAGGTTCAAAGGTGAGATCTACGTTATCGACCCGGAAAAATGCACCGAATGCAAGGGTACCTTCGAAACGCAGCAATGCGCGGAGGTTTGCCCCGTGCCGAAGACCTGCGTCCCCGCCGCACCTGCGATTTGACCTTCAGCATGGTCGGGGCTCCTGCGGAGAAGCCTTCAATGACATCCTGCAAGGAGGAATGCCCATGGGCCTTGGACGTGAACAGGAGGTCGAAATTCACAGGCCTCCACGATTTACACCCGGCGAGCGGGTGCGGGCCAGACTTCACGTAAAGAATGACGGCACCTATGCTGGCAAAAAAATTGGCGAAAATTTGGTGCGGAAGGGCGACGAAGGCTATGTGCGCGACATCGGCACCTTTCTCCAGCAGTTTTACATCTATGCCGTCGAATGGGTCGAACGTGGCACTATCGTCGGCATGCGTGCCCGTGAACTGACGAGTCTAGACAACGCCGCTGCTTGCGGCCCTGCTGAAATCGCGGGGCCCCCAACGAAGGAATAGCGACATGAAGATAATGATTCGCAGAACGAGCGCCGGCTTGTCGGCTTACGTACCAAAGAAAGATCTCGAAGAGCCGATCGTAGATGTCGAGGCTGATGACATGTGGGGCGGCACGATCACTCTCAGGAACGGCTGGAGACTCGTCTTGCCCAAGCTATCGCGGGATACGCCTCTGCCGATCACCGTCCACGCAAGGAAGATTCCTGACGAGGACTGATGCTGCAAACGAGAGGTAAGAGAAACCAGCATGAACAAAATTTTAACCTCGGACCGTCTCCTGATCATTCGCAACGGTGACGCCGAAAAAAGACTTAGGCTGCTCCAGGAAGCGCTCGCTGCGGATCGGATCGTTCCCTATCTCGGTCCAGATCTCCTTCGGCTGCAATCCACGGAACCACCTGTACCGGACACCCCGGAAGCCGTCTCCGCGGCACTCAACGAACGCACACCTGCCCCTTCCAGGATACGCAGCAATATGTGGTCAGTCGCGCAGTTTATTGAACAGCGACGGCATCGCCGGACGCTTCAGGCCTGGATGGCAGAAATATTTGGAGCACCCGTGGCGCCGACCGCCCTCCACGACTGGCTCGCAACGCTGCCGCTCTCCCTTATCGTCGACGGCTGGTACGACGGGACAATGCGTGCGGCTTTCGCGAAGACCGGTCGAACGGATGTCGTCGAGATTCAGGGCGTCACGCGTGCAAACGGCGGCGGCGACATTTGGACAAAAACTTACGATCTGTCCGGGAGAGACGTCGAATGCGTCTCAGCGCCAAAGACGGTCCTCTATGCGCCGTACGGCAGTGTTATACCAGCTTCGAACTTTCTGGTGTCCGATTCCGATTACGTGGAAGTCCTAACCGAAATCGATATCCAGACGCCAATACCTGGAATGGTGAAAGAACGGCGTATAGATCGCGGTTTTCTTTTCATTGGCTGCCGCTTCAACGATCAGATGCTCCGGATCTACGCTCGACAGATCATCAAGCGCTCTCACGGCCCCCACTTTGCAGTACTTGATGCGGAAGGCCTTACCAAAAACGAGCGCCGTTTCCTTGCAGCAAGCGGAATCACGGTGGTCGACCTGCCGATCGGCGAAGCCGCGGCTCTGCTTGTACCATTTGGTAGCAAGGCGGATGGTGACCATGGCCGCACGGCTTCCGCTTCGAATCTCTGTAGCGGCTAGAGTGCCGCAGATTGAAAACGTTCTGTTTCTGCCAAGTTCGAATGCCATACTGCCCACGTTTGCTGGCGTGGGGGATTGCGGGTGGGATCAATGGCGATGAGCGAGCGTGATCTTTAGCGGATCGAGGTTCTGTCGCAGGTGATCGACGGAAGATCGGCGACGACCGCAGATTACTGTTCACTCAATGTCAATCGAAGGACCGATTAACCATTCCCAATACAGCGGCAGAGCCGCGGCCGGAATCGCCAGAAATAAGCCTCGCATCGGCCACCGGGTGCTCCACTCGTGCGCCAATAACACGCGTAATCAACGGGATCGAGACGGCACACGCTTTACGGTCTTGCGCTTATTTGTGATCTTTATCCCACAATATGGACTTCGATACTTGGTGTTTCCAAGTGACAAGCAGTGTGGCCAATAATTCTAACCGCCTAGCTCTGCGTCTTCATACTTCCAGAAATGATGTCCCTGGCGGCTGAAAGGAACGCGTCCATTTGGGTTCTGGTGCCGATGCTGACGCGGATAAAATTTTCCAAACCGGCATCGGGAAAGACGGCTACAAGTATGTTCTGCCTATCCAAAGACGCTTGCCACCATTTGCCATCTCGTCCGGGTGGCACCCGAGCTAGCAAAAAGTTTGTGTGGGAGGGAATGACAGAAAAGCCCAATTGAGACAAGGCAGTGGTCGTTCTGTGTCTTTCATGTTTAATATATCTGTGGTTCTCGTCGTAGTCGGCGCGGTGCGAAAGGATACTAATGCCCACCGCATGGCCGATCACGTTCATGTTAAAGACATTTTGCAGGTTGCGTAGCCTCCCAATAAGTTCGGGATGACCAAAGCCGAAACCGACGCGAATTCCCGCGGCTGCAAAGCCTTTCGAAAGTGTTCTCAATACTAGAAGGTTTGGATGACGATCGACTAGGCGCAGGGCATCATCGGGTGCAAAGTCGACATACGCTTCATCCACCACTATCAACTGGTCCGATTGCGCGACGAGGCGGTCGATTTCAGCCACCGGAACGAATGTTCCCGTTGGATTGTTCGGATTGGCCAGCAGTATGAATTTTGCATCTTTTGCTGGACCAAGAAGCAGCTGCTCGATTGGCAGAGAATAAGACTCGCCCCATTCGATTTCGAGAAATCTGGCACCCTGCAACTTGGCCAGTTTGCGGTTAAAGGAAAAACCTGGCGATATCATCGCAACGCTATCTCCCGGGTCGAGGAATGCTCTGTAGATGAGCCCAAGCAGCTCCGACGAGCCGTTCCCGGCGACCACCTGATCCTGGGAGAGGCCATACGCGCTGGCGGCTGCGTCGCGCAAGCTCAGATTGTCATCTTCGGGATACAGATAATGCCGTTCGAGGGCCGCCAGCGCACTTTGCAACACCATCATCGGCAACGGAAACGGATTCTCATTCGTGTTTAGTTTAACGCAGTTCGCATCTCGCCCCGGTTGATTGGAGGGTAGCGCATTTAGCTGTCTCGCCATCGGCGAAAGAGCCGAAAGCACGGCTTGCAGCTTTGCATCAGCCATATCTTTTCTCCGTTTCAGTAAGCCGAGTCGTGAGCGCGTGATCGGCCGTCTCCTGTTGAAGCCACATCGGACGTTGGCGCGGGCCGCCTGCGGGCTGCTACGGTCGCCGCGTAGTTAATAGGCCAAGGACCGCCGCGGCCGCTTCAAGCCGCCAATGGTCAAGCCTCCCCACTCTCACACTCATGCGTCACTTGCTCCATTCGCCTTTCGAGGAACTGTTCGATCTCAAACGCCAACGCCGCAGGGTCGTGGCCAACCGTTTCGAGATGTAATTCAGCGCCCTCAGGGATTTCGTACGGCGAGGAAACGCCGGTGAAATTGGCGATCTTGCCGGCGAGCGCCTTCCGATAAAGCCCCTTCGGATCGCGTCGCGCGCATTCCTCAAGCGGCGTGTCGACGAGGATTTCAATAAGCTCCCCTCCTCCATCAGCTCGGCGACCTCGGCAACGCGGCGGATGTTCTCGACGCGATCGGGTTGATTGAAGCCAGGTCGCGATTGAGCCCGTGGCGCACGTTGTCGCCGTCGAGGATGTAGGTGTGCTTCCCGTGGGCATGCAGCAGCCGGTCGAGCGCATTGGCGATTGTCGACTTGCCGGAGCCGGAAAGTCCAGTGAACAAAAGGACGGCTGGCTGCTGACTCTTCATCGCCGCGCGCGCCCTTGTCAGCGTCGGTCGCCTGCCAATGCAGGTTGTCGGCGCGCCTTGCCCAGCTTTGGCTGCCACTGAAATTGAAGACCCCGGTCGGCCCTTGGGCTTTGCGAAAGAGCTCGGGAGGATCGACGTGGTCGATGAGTTCCAGCTCGTTTTCCCAGCACAGCTTCCACCGCACCTCAGAACATGCAAAGACCTCCTTTGGTATTTCCTGCTGCTGTTTTTGAAGCCCGCACTGTGCGATCGAAGCAGTGGCCGCCCCGATGCATGTCGGCGCCGTTGCTCTCGGGTTCGCGCTATAGCCAGTCCGGATCGTCAAATGTTTCGCCGTCACTCGCGTCTGAGATCATTCCTAATGCATCATCACGGGAGATTGGTAAAATGGATTGTATGAATGGAATTATCGATGCTTTGTATGTCGAATATACGGGTTTCTTAGACTTTGACGTGACCTCCCTGGCACTCGCGGCGTAAAGACGACCGCGCGTCCCCTCCAGCGGCCGAAAGCAGGGATGCGTTGGACCAGTTGACCCAACTGCGCCCTCCCCGGTTTACCCACCTATGTCCCGGAGTGGCGATGAACGGTCGCCAGCTAGTCCTTCGCGGTTTCTGATGGAACTTCATCAGGGACGCACGTTCTGTTTATTGAAGCTAGCGATCTACGTCCTATTCGCGATCGTCTGCAGTGGCGCTGGTAGACGCGACTTTCATGGCACGATCGCCGCTATCGCTACCGGTCTCGTCTATGCGGCTTAGTAAGCTGAAAATATCTTGCAAGATCTCTTCATCGAAAGTCCGCAACTTCACGATAGTAGCCAGCAGCAGAACCGCTTTGGTTTCAGTTTCGCCCCAAAGATAAGGTGCCGCCGGGGCGATAATCTCTTCCGGAGTGGCATCCAAAACCTCACACAGATGAATCAGTCGGCTCACGGTCAAGCGGGATACTCCATTTTCGTACCGGCCGTAGACCTGCTTAGTGATGCCAAGCAAGGGCGCCAGTTTCGAGCGCGGGAGTTTTCGCTTATCGCGGGCTTCGCGAAGGCTGATGCTGATCAAGTTTTCGAGTTCGGCGCTAAGTGCAATCCGTCCGTCAAAAGGTTTTCGATAGACCGGCTTGTCTATGCCTGGATCATCGACTTGTTGCAAACCGAGTTCATTAATCCATTGCTTCAATGGTGGTCCTGACATTGCTCCGACTGAGGTAAATGCGCCAAAGCTCTTTATACGGAAAGTGATGTGCTTGGAACCACCAATGTTTCGTTTCGATCTAATTTGGCGCATTTTGGGCCACGCGGACCTCACCCGATAGCTATCGTTCACCAAAATATATAAGTGATCGCAAGTACATAGACATAGATCATACCGAAATCGCTTCACGCAAGGATTATCCACTTGCGCCAAATTGGCTATGACCCTCAGTGATTTTGGTGATAACGGTCGCTTCATTTCCTCGTCTAGCTCCCGGGACGTCGTGTGCGGGCATGGTGGCCTTTTGTCCTGCACGTGGAGCTCTCGGTTCACGGCAGACCAATCACGGCTCCGCGCGCTGGCTGCTCTGGTGTTTGGTTCCGGCATTTGATGGTGCAATATTTTCCTTGGCATGGAGGGAAGCACTATGGGCCAGGTTCTACACGGGAGCGCCACGACGACAGAGGCAATCCGTCGAGCAATAGTGAAGAGAGCCTGAAAACGCTTTCGAAGCGATACGGGATCAACCAGAAAACCGTGGCGAAATGGAAGAAGCGGACATCGTTGGTCGACCTTCCTACAGGCCCAAAGGACCCGCACTCGACGACCCTTTCCCTCGAAGAAGAGGCCGCTATCGTCGCCTTCCGCCGGCACACGTTGCTGCCGCTCGATGATTGCCTCTACGCTCTTCAGCCGACCATTTCACATCTGACGCGTTCGTCGTTGCACAGGTGTTTGCAGCGCCACGGCATTTCACGTCTGCCGGAGGTCAGAGGCGACAAGGAGCCGAAGAAGAAGTTCAAAAGCTATCCGATCGCTTACTTCCACATCGATATTGACGAGGTGCAGACGGCTGAGGGCAAGCTCTATCTCTTTGTCGCAATTGACCGAACATCCAAGTTCGCGTTCGCGGAACTCTACACCAAAGCCGGCAAGATGAATGCCGCTCAGTTCTTGCGCAATCTGATCGCGGCAGTGCCCTACACCATTCACACCGTTTTGACCGACAATGGCATTCAGTTCACCAACCGAGCTTGTGATCGAAATGCCTTCCAGCACATCTTCGATTGGGTCTGCGACGATCACAGCATCGAGCATCGCCTGACCAAGGTGAAGCATCCCTGGACCAACGGACAGGTCGAACGGATGAACCGAACGATCAAGGAGGCGACCGTCAAGCGCTTCCACTACGACGATCATGCGCAGTTGAAAAAACATCTGGCCGACTTTATCGACGCCTACAATTTCGGGCGCCGGCTCAAGACGTTAAAGGGCCTTACGCCTTACGAGTTCATCTGTAGACGATGGACTTTGGAGCCGGATCGATTCATCATCGACCCCATCCATCAAATGCCGGGACTAAACACCTAGGCGATGCCCTTACCTCTGAACGGCGACAGCCATGAACAGCGTTTCCAGTCTCAGCGACTCGACCCCGTTTTCGCGGAACCTGATCGTGATGTCAAAAGGCTGTTTCCGAGCCGAATGGCAAAAAGGATCGGCGCGATGGAACGGAGGCGCGGAGAGGACGGGCTTAGATTCAGCAATCGAAATCAAAGCATGCGCGCCGGCAGCTCGAATACCCACATGGCATTGAGCGGGAAAACCCAACGAGGGAGTTTAACACAGACCCTACTGTCGAAGCAAAGCGCATGCAAATAGACTTGGCGTCGCTCGCCGACGAATCGCTCGAGCATCGAGCGAGATCAACGCCAACCAAAGATCGAAAAATTGCGCAATCGGCGCGTATTGTTGATCAGACGGAAATTCGAGTGAAAAACTAAGTTGTGAGATTGCGGGTGTCTGCACACCGACGACAGCGCGTCGGCTGCGACAGCTATCACCAATACTGCTAACTACTGGTCGGGGCGTCATAGACAAACCCAGCTCACTTCACGGGCTCCGCTACATCACTGATACCTCTGTCGCTCTCGTCGTCATCGGGGATCATTCGCTGCAGGAGCCGAATAAGATCGCGCGTCGTGCCGTTCGGAAGTCTCCTAAGAATCCTCGCCAGTGTGAGACAATCCTCGGCCTCCTCCGATGTGCGGCCCCAAAGATGTGGCGCAGCTTCAAAGATCATATCGATAGGCATGAAGCCAAGAATCTCACACAGATGGATCATCCGAGTAACAGTCATTTTGGAAAATGCCCGCTCGTAGCGTCCGTATACAGGGATGGACAGACCAAGCATTGGAGCAACGTCTGCGCGAGACAGGCCCTGCGCTTCGCGTGTCTTTTTCAGGAACGCGCTGATCAATTCCTCCATGTGACCCAACGATGTAATTTCGCCGCCGAAACCTGGCTTTCGATAGATCGCCTTGTCAACCTCCGGATCGGCGGTGCTGACGAGGCCTCTCGAACTTCTGTAGCTTGCTAGATCTTCCGTCACCGCACGTCCCTGTTTTCCTGCCACTCGTTGTAGGCTTGAGCCAACCTGAACCGATTTGAACCACTTGTCATCGCCACACTACAACCGTTTTAAATACCCATTTTGGGCATTTTTTGCGTTATAGCAAATATTTGAGAGTTTAGCCAAATTGCTTCATGAATGCATTCAAAACAGTCTCGCTAGACCGGTGGCCCAGTTCCATGAAAGATGAGTCGGCTATGGCCGCACCCGCCACTGAAACATCTAGGTTGCGTCGAATTTGAGCGAAAATTCACATTCAATGCTCAACATCTTCTAAGCGGTCTTCGTTGAGGACGATAAGACATAATCCTCGAAAACCGATCCATTTCCCCGTCCCACGATATCCCATTTGGCTAGCTGGGAAAGCTCCGCCGTGCTGGAAATCACTCAGCCAAGAACCCATATCGGTTACCGCTCCCGCTAGCGTGTAGGTTCGATGCTCTCTGAAAATTCCGGCATCATGGAGCAAGTGCCACAAACGTGAACTTTGCTAAACGAAGCCGCCACCTTATCGCATCCACACAAAGGGCTTGAAATAGTCGACCGTGAGGGTTATATCTTTGTGAGCAGCAGACAACGAGGCTTCCGAAAGGTCGCTGTTGCAGGTGCACCCTTAGAGGTCGGTACACCACGGTAGGGCACACGCGTTCGGCGGAAACGCCATGGGAAGGCTCCTTTAGGGGGCCTTTTTTGTTTCTAGGGCACCCTTATTTGCTGGAAATGAGCCTTTTTTACGAGTTGGCAGACGTTACACCTTCGCTTGATGCGGCTGAAATTAATTTCTTTCTGATCAGCGCTTTTTACCACCAGTTCTACGTTGTGTTCGTCTGATCTGCTCGGGAAAAGGTAATAAACAACAAGATCATTAAGGCCAGAGGTCAGGACAGGGCCTGAAACGGCAATGTTACCTGCCCAGTAAGGCATACAGAGGTAGGCACAAGATGCTCGAACGTGAATCTACCTTGCGGATGTTCGATTGTTGGGAACGAGTCGTTAATAGTCGTCATGAGGCGCGGTCACCCGAAGACAGCTCTCACGATCTGGACCCATTCACTGAACTGGATTATAGATTGCGCTGGGTAGTCTGGCTCTGAGACATTGAATTTTCTCCCGATATAAGGGCACGGGTTTGACAACCTTACGAAAGTGCTAACCCCTGAACGTGGTTTCGTTCTCCTGGTAAGGGTCCTTTCATGTTCAAATCGATACGAATAGAGCACTGACCTTTCGCTTCCGTCCTTACGACGGAGTTGTCTGCTTATGTCTCGCGTATGGACCGGAAGCCTGAACATGCTGCAGGAGCGAATTCCATCCTGAGACCGAATTCCTACGACGCTTTCTCCGCAGGAGACCGGAGGTTCGAAATACGACCAGTGCGCCTGGCCTGACCCGAGAGAGGCTTCGGGCAGCCGAGGACGACACCTACGGCCTGTTCGTCGACTTCCGTTGGCCCAAGAACGTCGGGAAGCCATATTGCCCTCGCTGTGGCTGCCTGGCGCCGTACGGCGTCGTCGTTCTGATGCTCGGAGCCGGAATGCCGCGCCGAATTTTCGGTTTTCGCCGACCGCAAGCTTTCATTCAAGAAGATCATCATGGCAATCTGGGAGGAATCACGGCCGCCAAGGGCATGGCGGCGCTCCATCTGAGCCGCAAGGTCAACGTCCAGTACAAGAGTATCCATCCGGCGAAGGCCGCGGCACTTATGATTTCGGCTCGTCTGCCATGATGCGTTCGAATCTTGTCGCGATCGCATTGCTCGTCGACAAGGAACTGCCGAACACCTCCTTCCCAGGTGCGGATATCGGCGAGGAACTCCTTCAAGCTTTCGATGCCCCGGTCGGTGAAGGTCGTGATGCCCTCTTCGCTGCCGTCATGGGCATGGATCATCTCACCACAGTCGATGTTGTCGGAGTTGCTGGCGACCTCCTGGATGAGTTCGAGGTTCTCGCCAATCAGCGTGGCGACGTAGTTGATCGTGTAGACATGCGTCGGGCGCGCCATCAGGCCGCCATCTGCCGGGCGCTTCCGGCGGGCCAGTTCCACGGCAGCAGTTCCGGCAGCCGTGATACGGGAATGCCAGGCATGCGGGCGAGCACGTCCGCCAACCAGGCCTGCGGATCGATATCGTTCGTCTTTGCCGTGACGATTAGGGAATACATGAAGGCAGCACGCTCGCCTCCGCGCTGGGAACCGGCGAATAGCCATGCCTTTCTTCCGAGAGCAATGCCCCGTTCATTCTGCCCATGTCGGCGATGAAGTCGAGGTTCACTATCGCTGGCATCCATATTTTGGCCAGAAGGTTTCCATTCGTCGCGTCGAAGAACGAGCGACAGGCCGGTTTTTGAAGGTTCTGGGGCCGACAGGTGTCGTCATCGCGATCTCAGGGTGGATGATCGATCCCGTGGTCTGCCGCGGCATGACCATGGGAACGCCACGCGTCGATCTTGCGACGCTAATCGAATTGAACAGGCTGGTCTCTGGCGGCAGCAAAGCGGCACCCTTCCGAAGTGGACGTAGAATCACTCAGGAGGACCATGATGAGATCCCGCAATACGCTGGTGCCGGCGTCGGGCCGGCAGCTCGACCTGATATTCGAGGAGCTCAACGATGACCATCACTGATTTGATTCCGACAGCGCTGCTCGCGCGCAAGGCCGTCGTTTATGTGCGGCAATCCACTCAGTCGCAGGTTATAACCAATCTGGAAAGCCAGCGACGGCAGTATGATCTTGTTGACATTGCGCGACACCACGGCTTCAGCCACGTCGAGGTGATCGACGACGACCTCGGGCGCTCTGCCAGCGGAACCGTCGCCCGTCCGGGCTTCGATCGTCTCGTCGCCCTACTGTGCGCCGGCAAAGTTGGTGCCGTTTTCTGCTTCGATGCTTCACGGCTTGCGCGCAACGGTCGGGACTGGCATCACCTGCTCGAACTGTGCGGCCTGGTCGAAGCCCGCGTCATTGACCATGACGGCGTCTACAATCCATGTCGACCCAACGATCGGCTGCTGCTGGGAATGAAGGGCAGTATCAGCGAGTTCGAACTGGGCGTGCTGAGAGCCCGGATGCTCGATGCCGCCAGGTCGAAGGCGCGCCGTGGCGAACTGCGACTTTCTGTTCCGTTCGGCTACATTTGGCATCGGGAGGCCGGGCTTGGGCTCGATCCTGATCTGCGTCTGCAAGAGGTAATTCGATCCATCTTCGCCCGCTTCCACGACCTTGGAAGCGCGCGTCAGGTGCTGCTGTCGATGACGAAAGATCACATTCACTTCCCTCGGCCGTCGGATGAAGGGCGCATGACCAACTTCGTATGGATGCCAGTACGTTATCGCAATGTGATCGGCATCCTCAAAAACCCCTTCTACGCCGGCGTTTACGTCTATGGGAAGAGCGAGAAGCGGACTGCCATCGTCGATGGATGGGCTCGGCGCAGTTACGGGCACGGCAAGCCCGTCGGTACCTGGGAGGTGATGATCCGGGACCATCACGAAGGTTAAATTAGTTGGGGCGAATACGAGCGTAACCAACAGCAACTGGCCCTCAATAATTATGGCCGATCGGGTGGGACTAAATCGGGCCGCGGCGGCAAAGCATTATTATCAGGTCTCCTGACCTGCGGACGGTCTGGACGGCGACTGAGTGTTGCCTATACGGGAAATCCACAAAATCCTGTCTATCGCTGCTATAAACAGAACCTGATGATGGGCTTGCCCCGTTGCATGACGTTCGGCGGCTCGAAGGTCGATGCGGCGGTTGCGCGCGAGTTGTTGCGCGCGGTAGAACCATTAGCGATCGAGGCGACTTTTAAAGCAGAGCGGATGCACCGGGAGCGACAGGAAGACCAGCGCCACATTCACGATCTGGAGCTACAACAGGCCCGCTACGAGGCTAGCCTCGCCGAGCGCCGCTATGCGGCATGCGATCCCGACAACCGCCTGATAGCTGCACAGCTTGAGAAGAATTGGGAAACGGCGCTACGCCGCGTCCGTGATCTGGAAGTGCGCAGGCCTACCGAAAGTCCTTCAACCATCGAAGTTGACCCAGGCCACTTTCGCAAACCTCGCCGACAATCTGCAGGCGGCCTGGGAGTCGCCGGATGTCACCATGCGCGTGCGCCAGCAACTGCTACGTACATTGATCGCCGACATTGTTGTCGATGTCGATGATGAGGTGCGCGACGTGGTGCTGACCATCCATTGGAAAGGCGGTCAGCATTCGGAGCTCAAGGTTCGCAAGCCCCAGACGGTTGAACACGGGTGCGCCACAACGGAAGATGCTTTGGCAGTGATGCGGAGCATGGCAGGACGCTGGTCCGATGAACATATCGCCGCGTCGCTCAATCGAATGGGAATGCCCACGGGGCAAGGAAAAACCTGGACTGCACACCGGGTCGCTTCAGTAAGGCGGGTCCGGGCCATTCACGCGTACAAATCAGCCGATAAAGAGGGCGAATGGCTGACCATGACAGAGGCGGCGGCGGTTTTGGGCGTGACCAACCACCGAATACGCCACCTGATCAAGACGAACGTGTTGTCTGCCGAGCAGGTGGTTCCCGGCGCGCCGTATCAAATCCGGGCCAGCAATCTGACTTCGGCAACCGTCCAAGCCGCGATAGCCCGAAAGGGCCGCCCGTGTCGTATTGCTGACACCGAGACGCTTCCAATGTTTACAGATACTTAAAGAGGGAGTGCACAATGACTCAGGTCCGGCAACGCCGCGCAGGGCTCGTTCGGCGGCATTGTTCGTCAGACACAGTCTGCCGTCGTCGAGGAACCGGGCGAAGGCTTCCCAGCGACCCTCCTTCTCGAACATGTAGTTGATCGCCTTGGCGACGGGGTTGTGCTTCGACATTTGCCCGCGCTGGGCCATGAGCCAATCGTGCAGTTCTTCGACGAGCGGGCGAGCATGTTGCAGCCTCGCTGCGAGCCTATCCTCGGCAGGCATTCCGTTTATGCCGCGCTCGATGTCGAAGAGCGCGTCGATGCGGGCAACGGCCTCAAGCGCGACGGGCGATATCTCGTGGGCAGGTTTGCCCTTGCGCACGTTGCCGGCGATGTCAGCGAGTTCGAAGAATTTGCGCCGCGCGTGGCTCCAGCAAAGTGCGCTGATCACCAGCGCGGGGCGGCGGTCGGCACGATAGAGGTCGTTGTAGCCGCCATAGGCATCGGCTTGCAGGGTGCCGTGCCATCCGGCGAGATGCGTGTTGGGGTGGGTCTTCTCGCGATCGGGAGAGAAGTGGAAGAGTGCGGCGGGAGGCGCGCCGCCCGCGAAAGGGCGGTCATCGCGGACGTAAGTCCAGAGTCTCGCCTGCTTTGTTGCTCCCCTGGCCAGAAGCGGCACGGTGGTGTCGTCACCATGCAGCCGCTCGGCGGCCAGAACATGGGCACGGATCAGGTCATGGATCGGCTGCAGGGCCGTCGTGCAGGCTCCGACCTGATCGGCCAGTGTGGAGAGACTGAGAGCGACGCCTTCCCTGGCGTAGCGCTCAGCCTGGCGGTTCAATGGCTGATGTTGGCCGAACTTCTCGAACAGGATCGTCGCCAGCAGGTGCGGTCCTGCCCATCCCCGCGTGTCGCATGGAAAGGGGCCGGTGGCTGGCTGATCTTCTCGCAGTCCCGGCAGGTGAACTTCTCGCGCACCGTCTGGATCACCTTCCACTGGCGCGGAATGATCTCCAGCGTCTCGGTGATGTCTTCGCCCATCTTCACGATGCGGTGCGAGCCGCAGCAGGTGCAGGTCGACGGGGCATCGATGACCAGGCGCTCGCGCGGCAGGTGCTCGGGAAACGGCTTGCGGGCCGGCCGGCGGCGTTCGAAAGCGGAGACATTTGTGATTCTCGTCGCCACGCGTTCCGCAGCGATCTCGTCTTCGGTGGCGTCGGCTTCAAGTTCTTCGAGCTGCAATTCCATTTGCTCGATCAGCCGGGCGCGGCGCTCCGAGCTCTGGCCGTACTGCTCGCGACGTATCTTGGCGATCTCGAGCTTGAGATGCCGGATCATCGCCTCAGACGTCGTCACGACCGCGCGCACCTGTGCGAGGTCGGCCTCGGCAGAGGCGGCACGCGCTTCCGATGCCGCAAGCGCGGCGCGCAGACTGGCTATCTCCGAAGCAGCATCATCCATGGCCGAAAGCTACCATGCCGCATGCCGAAAGCCCAACAAAAACAGAGGAATGCAGGCGGTCAGCCTGCCTTCGAAGGCCGCTGCGTCCAGCGCGGGTTGCGCCAGTCGATCCCTTCCAGGAGATAGCCGAGCTGCGCCGACGATACAGGCACGGCGGAGCCATTCTGGCTGACCGGCCAGATGAACTTTCCAGCTTCCAGCCGCTTCAGGTAAAGCGACATGCCGACGCCGTCATGCCAGAGGACCTTGATCAGGTCACCCTTGCGACCCCGGAAGCAGAAGACTTCGCCGCCATGAGGATCGCGGCCAAGACCTTGCTGAACCTTCAGCGCCAGGCTGTTCATGCCGCAACGCATGTCCGTCACCCCGCCCGCGATCCACACCTTTACCCCCGCGGGAAACGCGATCATGACCCATCCACGACGGGCAACAGGCGGGCAAGAATGGTCGGATCAAGCGAGGCTGGGATCGTCAGCCGTCGGCCATTCGGCAGGCCGATCTCGATCGTCATGTCGTCTTCAAATCGCGGCCGTGAGGCTACCTCGCAAGATGCCGCCGCCGGTGGCGAAATCGTAAGTGGCACGAAGCCCGTTGTAGCGGAACTGCTCAGAAGACCACTACGGTATTCCCGACGCCAACGGGTCAACAATGACCGTGACAATCCATATCGCCGCGCCGTCACCGAGCCTTTCCGAAAGCCTTGTAGACTTTCCTCGACGATCCGAACCTTCTCTTCGTCCGACCAATCCCGTCGGCGACCAAGATCGTCGACGGACAAGACCTCAATGGGGGAAATGATTGTAGCGCATGACATAAGGCATGGACTTAAAGCCAATCAGCAAGTCAGGACAGACGGCCTTCGCCGGATGGGTACGTACAAGACCGCCTACTTCCTGCTGCAGAAGCTCCGGGAGGCAGCCGACCTTCGCCGTGATGCGATCAAGCTGCACGGTACGGTGCAGATCGACGGCAAGTATGTGGGCGGCGTCCTCCGCAAGGTGACAAGAAGGAAGAGCGCAAGGACGGGCGCAAGAAGGAAAATCAGAACGGCAAGCGTATGTGAGTTCTGGCGCTGAGGGAGGCCAACCGCCATGCACCGAACAGAACGGTGACGCGGGTGATCCTGGACGAGAACGGCAAGGATGCATGGGCGGCCGTCGCCAAGCATGTGGAGCCGAAGGCGCTCCTGATCGCTGACGAACACAAGGCGCAACCAGGGCTTTGAAAGAAAGCGCTGTATAGATCCACCTGCTCCGCCCTTTTAGTCCGCTAGCAAAAGGCGGTAGGGGACCGACTTTTCGAAGCGGTTTCCTGCCGGCCGACAAGGGCTACGGCAGCGCTGAAATCCTCGCCAAGCCGGTCGAGTGTAAGGCTTCGGCAACATCGCGCCGAAGAACAACTGGAAGGCTCAGTCGTCTTCTCACGCTGGGTCTATCGGCAGCGTAACCTCGTGAAACGTCAAAAGCATCGGTTCGATCGTAATTGACGCAAAGCTGACAGTCGTGTGCGATCGCGCACATTGACAGGCTGGCATGATGCAAGCGCCGACGTGCATTGTGACCTCAACCCAAATCACTCCAATGCTGGGTTGGCCTTCGGACGGATCGCTCGCAAGGTTGACGCTGTTCAAATACTAGGCGGAGTGGCACAATCCGCGACTCCCGACACACGGTGAGCACCGGAAGACGCCTTCTGTCGCCATTGAAACATTCACTAACAATGATCTGGTGGCACACCAATTGCTTGTAGGAGCCCAGATCTCTGCCAGCAATGGTTCCGGTCCAAGCTCCAGTGGCTACTATCGACGATGACCAACACCTTTAGATGTAAGGCCCATCTTCGCCCATGTCGTACCGTACGAACGGAGCTCGTCAGCGATCATCACGCGCGGCGGCGTGCAGCCGATCCAAAGAGCTTTGTCACCAGCCACTGCTCAGCGCGGGAGCCTCTTCAGCTTTGGACCAAGACGTTGAGAGCGATGCCATTCTGGCCGACAGCGCCGCCGGAGCCAATGTTCTTCGCGCGCGATCGAAGTAACCGACGTTCAGATGTCAGGTCGCCACGAATGAGACTGCTTCAAGGGATTCCAGTGGGAGATCGCCTTGCCGAGTTAAGGCTCCCACTGGCACACGGTTTCATTGGTCACGCCGGTGCCGCATGTTGGCCGCCGCAATCCGCTAAACTTAACGGTGCCTTAGAACCTGAAGAGACACAGCGAAATCGGCCTTTTGTTTGGCACCGGTTGGACTAGGCCCGTTTTCGTTTTCGTCTCAAAAGTGGAGATGCGATATGATTTCGAATCACCAAGCCGACGTGGTTGGCGATAGCGACAAGCTCATCGAGCAAGCGCTGCGAGCTGCCATGGATACTGCTCTAAGTCCGGCTGCGCCGGCTCACCTGCGTGGAGCGCTGGACGCGGCAGTGTTTCCAGGGGGCTCCCGGATGCGCCCCAAGCTCTGCTTGAAAGTCTCCTATGTGTGCGGCGAAAAAGATCCTGAGCTGGCGACAAGAGCCGCGGCAGCAATTGAATTGCTGCACTGTGCCTCGTTGGTGCATGACGACTTGCCTTGCTTCGATAACGCGGCGCTACGCCGCGGCAGACCAACGGTGCACCGGCTTTTCGGAGAGCCTATCGCCGTTTTGACCGGCGATGCCTTGATTGTGATGGCTTTCAAATACCTCAGCTTGCAGGCTGCGCTAACACCTGAGTTGGGCGCGCGCATGATCGAGGTGGTTGCGGAGGCGGTCGGCCCCAGTCACGGACTGATCGCCGGACAGTCGATGGAGGCAATGACGCACGTCCCAATCGACCGCTATCACCATTACAAGACCGGCTCCCTCTTTGTCGCGGCGGCCACTTGCGGTGCCCTGGCAAGTGGTGCAGATCCGGCCCCATGGTCTAAGGTGGGGGAATTGCTCGGGCACGCGTATCAGATCGCCGACGACATCGCAGATACAGTCGGCCGCGCAGAAGTGCTTGGCAAATTGCCTGCCGTGGACACGCAGCTGAATCGACCCAGTATCGTTCGCGGCCAAGGATTGGACAGCGCAGCCGCCAGATTTTATGCGTATCTCGAACAGATAGGTGACACCATTCCTGCCAGCCCTCAAAAACGGTCCTTCGTTGACTGGCTTAATCATGCACTTTGCAAAGGCGTGGCTGGACCGGGAAAAGCCGGTCTGATTCAACAAACGGCGCTGGATTGCGCGCCTTTGTAAGCCCGAGTTACGGTACGCATAACCTAGCCGGCGGCATCATTACCGCTTCATCGTCAACAGCTGCTTCATGAACATTTCGTTCCCTGCATCGAACCGCTGGGCCAAGGTGGATTAGAGGTCTAGCTTTAGCGTTAACGGTTTTTGCAACCAGCTTGGAGGGCCGGCCGACAGAGCGGGCGACGCCGGCATCATCCGACTGGCGGATGCGCGGAGGGCAACAAGTGCGCGGAGGGCAACAAGCGCGCCTGGCGCAACGTCGCCAGATCAGGTGAGCCGGTGCAAAAGCAGGCGACGGCCAACTGGCGGATGACGACCTCGAAATGCGCAACGACCGCTTCGGTCGATACCGTAGCCGCCGGCAGCACGCCGGCTGCCTGCCCGGCAATGTCCGCACCCAGGCGAATGGCCTTGGCCACGTCGACGCCGTCGCGGATCCCGCCGGACGCGATAAGCTTCACCGTTGGCAGTGCCCGACGGACCGCCTGCAAGCTGGCCGGTGTCGGGATCCCCCAATCGGCAAACGCCATCGCCACTGCACGGCCGGCGGCATCGCGGGCGCGCTCGCCCTCCACCGCGGCCCAACTGGTGCCGCCGGCTCCGGCGACATCAATCACCTCAACACCCGCCTCGACGAGCGCGCAGGCCACCGAGGCGGACAGGCCCCACCCGACTTCTTTGGCCACGATAGGCACGCCCACGCTACGCGCGGCGCGAGCCACCTGCGCCAGTACGCCGTGCCAGTCGCGGTCGCCATCCGGCTGTAGCACTTCCTGCAGCGGATTGAGATGGACGATCAGCCCATCAGCCTCCAGCGCATCGACAGCCCGGCGCGCCAGATCAAGGCCGTCGGCCTCGCGCAGTTGCGCAGCGCCGATATTGGCCAGCAAGGGAATGTCAGGCGCCAGGCGGCGTAGGGCGCGCGTCAGCCCCTGGGAATTGCGCGATTGGAGGCTCACGCGCTGCGAACCGACGCACATGGCGATCCCCAAGGCTTGCGCCGCCTCGCTCAGGTGCCGATTGATGGCCTTTGCGCGTGGCATTCCGCCGGTCATGGAACTGATCAGCAGCGGCGCACGTATGGGCTTGCCTAACAGCGATGTGCGCAGTTCGATCTGCGTCAGGTCCAGCTCGGGCAGTGCGCAGTGTTCGAACCGGATTTGCTCCCAGCCGGCAGCGACCGTGGCTGGCGCCGTTCGCCGATCCAGCACGAGGTCCAGATGGTCGTCCTTGCGCCGGGTCAGGGCGTCGTCGCACCCGCTCGCTCGATCCGCCGTATTGGGCGTTGGCGTTGCGTCGGATCGGACCGAGGGCGCCGCGCGCACGCCGCCGCCTCCCGCGCGTTCACGCCGGCGCACGCTGGCCTCCCCCCGCCGCATCGTTGCCGTAGCGGCTGATCGAGGTCTGGTAGTACTTCGCGCGAATGACCGCCATGGCCTCGATTAACGGTCCCCATGGTGCAGGAAAGCGTTCTTTCACCATCACTCGGTGCAGCATGCGCGCATGGCCGACCAGCTCGTCGTTGAGGAAATCCTCCACAGGCATAGCCGGATAACGCTGCAGGAGCAGGATGGCAGCGTTGTCGGCTTCTCCCGCCGCCCTATCCTTGGCGCATCCATGCAGATCGTTCTGCAGGCGCCCTATCGTGGAGATGAGCCGCAGCACCTGGCGAAACGCCGGACGCGCGCGCAGGGTCGCCATGTCCAGCCCCCATAGCAACGACAGGCAACAGAACACGTTCGCGTAGGCGATCGAATCGATGGAATTGTGCAAGTATTCGGCGTACGACCAGCGTTCAGCCCCCGCCGCCTGCGCGGGTCCGGCGCGCAGCGCCGCGCAGTAGCACCGGGTATCGTTTAGAAGCTCAGTATAGTCGCGCCTATCGTAGGCGAGCGCGGCCAGGGAAGCGCGCAGCACAGCGCAGCCCTCGAAACCGGGGACCGCGCATGGCACGCCCTGCCCCAGCGCCTGCTCCACCGCGGCCAGCTGCTCCGGCGCGATCAGGCCAAGGTCGTTGCAATCGTCGAGCCAAAACAGTAGCGCCAACTCGCGATAAAACGCCACGATCAGCTTTTCGTCCTGCGGATCTCGGCCGGTGCGGGCGCTGATATCGTGCAAGCTCGGTTGGATACACTGCAGGATGTACTGTCCGCCCCTAACTGCTTCTACGGCATGCTCGTCGGCGAATCCGGTCAGGGAACGCCCCCACTCCAGTACTTGCTGCAGCGCGCTTTCCGTCGGGATCATTGCGCCATTCCTCCTGCTCCCTCGGTCGGGATGCGCCGCCCCCAACGAAGAGCCAGCCACAAGCCGGCGAGTTCGATCACGCGCACGACCCGGGTCGGGCAATACAATTCCTTGCCGATCCACAGCGGCGTCTGCGGCAATTCATGCGCCTCATGGCGAGCGAGCATCCACTCCAGCGCGTGCGCGACCGCCAGCGCGATGCGGGCGCGCCCTGTCGGCTCTTCGCGCCCATCCATCACGTGCAACGCGAACAGCGCATAGGCGGTTTCCTCAAATGTTGACGCGCGACCCGCGCCCCAGCCGCCGTCGTCGCGCTGCGCCTGCAACAGCGCCGCCAGCGCGCGCTCGTCGCGCCACTGGGGCGCGCCTTGCGCGAGCGCAGCGATTGCATGCGCGGTGGGATACAGCCACGAAACATGCCATTTGTCATTGTCCCATAGACCGTCCGCGTTGCGATTGGCCTCAAGGTAAGCGCTGGTACCGGCGGTGGGCTTTCCCAACAGTCTGAACGCATGCAGGGCGTGGATGTTGGTCGACACCGAGGCATTGCGCTCGCCGGGGAAGGTAACGAACAGCCCGCCGATTTCGAAGTGGCGCAACGCGTTGGCAGCCGGGTTGCGTCCTGCTAGGTGCAGGATGCACAACGCAACAGCAGTGTCGTCCGCATCGGCCGCGAAGTGCAAGGCCGGACCCAGACCGCGCACGCCCAGACAGGCATCGAGCTGCGCGACGATCACGCGCACCGCCTCGGCGAGCGCGGGATGCGAAAACAACCCGGCCAGATGCAGAGTGTACAGCGACCAGCATGGCTCGAACACGTTGATCGGCCAGACGCTGGGAACGACACCTTCGATGCCGCTGCGCGCCGCGCGCGATGCGGCCTGAAGATACCTGTCGGCACGCTCGACCTGTGGCGCGCTCGCCTGTGTGAGGGCGTGCGCACGCCACGCGGCGGTTGCCGCCGGGCTGATGCCGATGCTGCCGTCGTCGTCCAGGCATGCCGTGGTCGGCGACGTCCCCCAGGCTTCCCAGGAGTGCAACAACGGATGGCCGCTCGGCAGCGGTCCCACCGTCCCCAACTTAACCAGGCACGCTTGCCGCAACGGCAACAGCGCCGGGTAGCGCGGAAACACCACGTCGCCCACCAAGGATGTGGCCTCGCCGGAGATCTGCGGCAGGATCAGCTCCGCGCCTACCGGCGCGTCTTCCGGCACCGCATCCGCGTAGGGATCCGGCTGGCGCTCGAGGAACCGCGTTGCAGCCTGAACTGCGTCCGCAGCGCCGGGAAGAGGATCGGCACGCCGCAATGCAAGCAACGCCGCCCACGTGGGTACATGGCGGAACAGTGGGAAGTCAGCACTTCCCCACCCGCCATCGGCCTGTTGCTGCGCCATGAGCCACGCGTATCCGTTCTGCCGACCGGTGACGTTGCCGCTGAACTGCAAAACGCGCGCCGTGTCGTAAACGGACGGACTCACGCTGCCGCCATCGCGCGTCTCGTTCAGCAAGTGGCGCAATTCAGAAAGGATCTGTTCGGACAGCGCACTCATGCGGGATGTTCCCTCTGCAGGCAGTTGACGAGAAGCGCGGCGAAGCGCACCTATGCTGGCGGCGGTCCGCGGTGGGCAACCGCTCCGATCTGCGCCGTGGAATCGAACACAATGTAGCATCTAGCGGTGCCGCCGGCCGATCGCAGCGGTACGGCGGCGCCTCCGTGCGGACCGGCGCCAATGCGCACGGCGCGTGCTTGAACAGATACCCTTTTGGCCCGCTGCACGGCCTGCGCCAACCGCTCCGCACGCGGGCGCAGCGAGGTGATGGCTTCCTCGGCCTCTGGCCATAGGCCCGGCACTGACTGGGGCGCTGCATGCAGCTTCGTGATCGGCACGCCGGTTGCTTTCTTCTCCGCCGCATGCTTGCCGGGGGCTTGCCCAGCGTCGCGTCATCCGCTGGCGTGTCATCCTCGACCACCTACAATACAAGGCCGAAACAGGCGCGATAGCGATCCAGTGCGCGGTACAGAGTAAAGCGCGGCATCCTCCGCGACGGCGCATAGCGCGCCAATGCCTATGGACGCGCGCACCGGCAATCCGCCGCACGCCTGCGCGCCCGATCCGCCGAACGGGGAAACGCCAGTTCGGTCGTCGTTTAGCGTGGAACCCTTCTGCATGTTGTTCATCTCCTTCTACCTGACAGAGAATGCCGCGGCGAGCGGCGAGCCGCCGCGGTGCTGCCGGCGTCGCACCGCGCGCGCGCGCCGAGTGCAGCAATGCCGCCCATCGTCGTCGCCGCTGCCTCTTGACACGGGGCAGAGGATCCCAGCTCATGAGAATCCGATGCGGACTGTCATGGACGGATGTGCGGTCGGGTAATAGCGCCGGCCTTTTTCGACGCCGCTCATCAATCGCGGCCGCACCCCGGCCTCCTGCATGGTCAATGCCAAGGCGATGCTGAACTGCACCAGCTCCAGCCATACAAGGTGATAGCCCATGCAGACGTGTGGGCCGGCACCGAACTGCAGCATGTCCACCGGCCGGATCGGCTCCGTGCGTTGCAGCCACCGCCCCAGACGGAACTGATCGGGCGCTTCGTGCAGCAGCGGCGAGGTCGAGAAATGCAGTAGTGGGATGCACAAATGAGTGCCCGAAGGAATGCGCCGCTGGCCGAGTTGTAATTCCTGCATCGCGCGACGCGGTACGAGCGAGGAAGCCGGATGCATTCGTAGCGTCTCCCGAAACAGCGCCTCTGCGACCGGACATTGCGCCAGGTCCTCGTGCCCGGTCGGCACCGCGCCCACGCGTTGCGCCTCTTCGACCAGGGCGTCCCACAGCTCTGGATGCTGCGCCAGCTCGATCACCATCCAGGCTATCGTCGAGGCGGAGGTCTCGTGGCCGGCAAGCAGCAGCAAGCGGATATTGGCGACCAGGACGTCATCGGAGAGCGCGCCATCGCTGCAATCGAAGGCGCTCACCATGTCGTTGATCAACCCGGTGCGCGCGGCGCGCGCGCGCGCGTCCCGGATGAACTGGCGCGACTGCGCGTCGATCCAATCGCGGGCGGCGCGGCCGCGTCGCAAGGGCATCCCCGGCAGGTCGATCGGGGGCGCGACCATCAATTGTAGCAGTTGCCGATACTTGCGATGCCACTCCGACAGGTCTTGGGCGGGGATGCCCATGAGACTGAAGGTGAGTTTGAGCATCAGGTTGCGGGTGTCTGGCAGGATAGCGACTTCACCGCGGTCGCGCCACGCCTTGACCTGAGCCCTAATAATTGGTTCGAACAGCTCGCCAATGCCGGCCTCGGTCAGACCCCTCGGCAGAAACGCCGCTTTTATCCCATCGCGCGCCTGCCGGTGCGCGCTACCGTCCAAAGTGACCAACGTTCCGCCAAGGATGTCGGGCGCGATCTCTTCGATCAGTGCCGAGGACACTTCCTTGTGCCGGAGCAATGCGAGCGCATCTGGATCCAGGCATGTCATCAGGTGTCCGGCCGGGCCGAAGTCCAGCCAGAAGTGGCTGCCTAGGGTCCTTTCCGCGCGCCGCAGCAGGCGCGGCAGATCGCAGACGATGGCGGGAAGATGCCCGACCAGGGGGAAAGCGCCAGGCATGACCGGGATGTCGTCCCGTAGCCGGCGCCAGCGGTTCAGCGGGTTGAGCAGCATGTCCATCACCAATGCGACGCTGCGGCTGCTTCGGCGGCGTCACCGGCCGGCCGAGCCGCGCTGTTGCCACCGTCGGCGTAGGTTGGAACATGCGCCAACATGCCGCCGTCGATGCACACCACCTGGCCGGTGATGAACGCAGCCTCCTCCGAGAGCAGGAACGCGACCAGCGCGGCTACGTCCTCGGGGCGGCCGACGTGCGGCAGGAGCTGGTGCCGGTGTAGATGCCGTTGCATGCACTCGTCCAGCTTGGCGAAGAGACGTTCGGTCATGACAAGACCTGGCGCAACCGCGTTGCAGCGGATCTTCGCGTGTCCGTATTGGGTGGCAAGCGAGGCCGACAGCATGTTCATTGCGGCCTTCGACGCGGCGTATGACGTCAGTGCGGTGTCGCCGCTGAGCCCTTGGCACGATGACATGTTCACGATCGCGCCACCACCACGGCCGATCATTTGTGGGATGGCCTGCCGGCAGCAAAGGAGCGTGCCGCGCAAATTGGTCGCCATGGTCTGGTCCCAGACCGCCACGTCCAGGTCGAGGATCGCGCGGTCGTGCGGAGTCAAATGCATGGCGCTCGCATTGTTCACAAGCACGTCGACCCCACCGAAGCGCCGCTTCGCCGTTTTGAACAGCTCTGCCACCGCCTGCGCATCTGCGATGTCCATGGCCACGGCCAGCGCTTGGCCCGCTTCGGCTGCGATCTGTGCGGTGCAGGCGATGGCAGCGGGGCCATCAATGTCGGCCACCACCACTCTGCCGCCCTCGCGCGCGATGGCGAGGGCGCATGCCTTGCCGATCCCGGCGCCGGCGCCGGTCACCACGGCCACCTTGCCTTTAAATCGTTCCATCATGTTCTCCTGGATTGCGTAGGTCTTTCGCTGCATGTCGCTCAGCGTCTGCCGGAGAGGGCGTAGGGCCGGGGTTGGTGCAATGGTCATCGCCGGCTTCGCTTTCGATCACCCGAATGGCCGCGACCGGGCACTGGCTGGCTGCTAGGCGCACGGCGGCGTGCAGCGCCTGCGGGACCGTCGCCATGCACACTTCCGCCACGCCGTCCGGCTCGCGCTGACGAAAGGTGCCCGGCAGCGTCAACACGCACTGACCAGTGGTTCCGCACAGGTCCTGGTCGACCACGACGCGAACCTCAGCCGCCGCCTGCGCGTGCAGCCGCACCGGCAGCGCGCGGAACGTCCTAAGGAACGCTGAGGGCTCCCGGGTCGGCTGCTCGGCCAAGGCCGACGTGGGGAAGCGAGCCTGGATCTGCGGCAGGCTCTCGGCCAGTTGCACCCTGGCGAGTTGAGCACCTAGGCAGAAGTGGATGCCGTGGCCGAAGCTCAGCATAATCTTTCCGTCGCTCGACATGCCAGGCCTGGTGCCGTAGAACCGCACCGGATCGAAGCGGTCGGGATCAGCGAAAGCGTCCGGGTCGCGATTGCCGGCCGCGATCAGCACGCGCACGTCCGCGTCCTTCGGGATCACCACGCCATGCAGTTCGATGTCGCGCTGGGCGATACGCGGAATGGAGCTGAACATGGCGGGCGCCTCGCAGCGCAGTACTTCTTCTACAAATGCCTCCACCCCTGCGGCGTCTCCCTGCAGCCAGTGCCGCTCCTCGGGGTAGGCCAGCATCGCCAGCACCGCATGGTCGATAGTCGCAGCAGTGGTGGCGAAGCCGCCCAGCAACATGCCCCACAGCATGCTGATCAACTCCGCGTCCGAGAGCGTATCGGCGTCGTCGGTGTGTGCGCCGACCAGTGTCGACACGATGTCGCGGCGGGGATCGGCGCGCTTGCGCAGTATGAGGTCGCCGAAATAGGCCTTCACCCTGGCGCTGGCCACGTCCGCCGCGGCGAGCTGTGGATCGCTGGCGTGCGGGCTCAGGCCTTCTAGAATGGCGCTGACGATCGCTGAGAGCTCGAAAACGTCGTCTTGGGGCATGCCGAACAATTCAGCGAAGACAAGCATGGGCAAGGCCAGTGCGAATTCCCGATGCAGGTCCACCGCCTCTCCTCGCTCCAGTGCGGGCGCCATGCCATCCAGGCGAGCTGCGACGATGCGCGCGATGCTCGGCCGCAGGTTGTCGATCTGGCCCACGGTGAAATCGCGCGAAATCAGCCGGCGCAGACGCGTATGCGTCGGTGGTTCCTTCATGGCTAGCGTAGACGCCAGCAGATTGAGCGACAGGCTGCTCGCCGCACGCGGGAAATAGCGCGCCAGTTCGGATGGCGCCGGCCCCCGAAACGCATCGCCCGTAGCCTTGAACGCCCAGTAGATGTCGGCGTGGCGGCTCAACAGAAAGAGGCCCGACGCCGCGCGGTGCACCGGATCGTGCTCTCGCAACCACCGCATGAACGGGTACGGGTCTTGGATGCATGCTGGCGACGCCAGCTCGGCGAAGGCGTCGTGGCATGCTGCCGTGGTGTCTTGCACGTCCATCTTGATTACCTGTCGAGTGGCTGATCTGACCGGTGCGCGCCAGGCGCCGCCAAATGAGAAGATTGCGATGCCGGGGGGCGTCCGCACCAGAGCACCGGCATCTCCTCGAACCCGCCGGTGATGATCTCCTTGCGCAACTTCAGTTCTTCGGGCGCCACGGCCAGGCGCAACGCGGGAAAGCGCTGGAAGATCGAACCGAATATGGCCTTCAGTTCCAGCCTCGCCAGCGCCGCCCCGATGCAATTGTGCTGCCCGTAGGAGAACGCCAGGTGGGGATTTGCGTCGCGTCCGATGTCGAAGACTTCCGGGTCTTTGAAATGGCACGGATCAAACGAGGTCGCCGGCAGGCCGACCAGTACTTTGCTCTCCGCGGGTATATGCACGCCCGCGATGGTAACGTCGGTCCGGGGATAGCGCATGATGCCGTCCCACCCCGCGCCAGGCGAATACATGCGCAGTATTTCTTCCACCGCCTTGTCAACCAGGGAAGGATCGCGGACCAGGCGTTCGCGCTGTTGCGGATGGCGAAACATGGCCAGCAGGCCGAATTCGATCTGCGCGACGGTGCTCTCGTGCCCCGCCACCAGCACGCCCGCCGCGAGGCCGATCGCCTCTTCCTCGGTCGCTTTGCCCTGGTCGACCGCGGCTAGCAGATCCGTCAGCAGGTTATCGCCCGGATCCTGTCGCTTGCCCCGTATTTTGCCGTGGATGTAGGCGCGGAGCTCTTCCCAGGCCAGGCCGGACGCGCTGCGCGGGCCGCTTTCATGCTGGTGCGTCATCACCTCGTCGGAGAGCCCTGCGAAAAAGGCGTGTTCCTCGAAGGGCACGCCCATCAGCGCGCTGATTACCTTGGCCGGAAGCGGAAAGGAGAGATGGCGTCGCAAGTCTGCGGGCTGGGGCTGAACCGCCAGCGTATCGAACAACTGCACGGTGATCGCCTCGACCTGCTGCGTAAGCAGCTTCACCCTGCTGTTGCTGAAGGCCGGCGCCACGATCGTGCGTAACCGAGCATGCTCGTCCCCTTCGTGCGAGACCAGCCATCCCGGCGAACCGAGAATGACCGAATCGGGGGTGAAATCCGCCGGAGGCATTCCCGCGGGCAGGAATGCCGCGTCAGACAGCACCGCCTTGGCCTCGTCATAGCCTGTCACCCACCAGCATTCGTGCCCGGACGGAAGGCGCACGCGGTGGATCGGACCTTTGGCGCGTAGCGCTAACATCTCGGGCGAGGGCTCGATGTGATCGACCCGCCACATCGGCAGCGTCGGCAAGGATTGTTCGGACATGGTGACGCTTCACTCTTTAAGCCCGGAAGGGGCGGAAGATGATGGGCAGACTGCGGGCAGCAAATGAGTTAAGGCAACGTGTAGACCACGCCCTCTGCGGCGATTGCCAGCGCCAGATCCTCCGGCCGCACGAACGGCGGGGGGAAGACACTTCCCAATTCCAGGCGCGCCAGCGCAGCGCCCAGGCACAGATGCGGCCCCTGGCCGAGCGGCAGGTGCGGGTTTTGCAGCCGGTTGAAATCGAACATGTCGGTATCGCCATAGGTCGGCCGACCGTAGGAATTGGCGCAGCAGGTTCGACCGCACCCGCCCACCGACCCGTCCGCAAACAGAACTTCCAGTCCAGTCCCACACCCCCGGCTTCCCGCCTGGCTCAAGGTCTGCCGCTTTGGCTGTACCGCTCGCGACGTGGGCGATTGTTGTGGGTCGCAAACGAAGAACTCTAGATCGCATCTAACACTCCTCACATTTTCCCGGCACACACAACCGAGCCACTATCATTGCCCAGCAAACCATCGGAACTCACGAGACGCGAACAGCGATGCGCCGCCCGAAGACCATCGCGCTGCGATTGGCGACATACCGTGACCAGAGCAAATCGCGTGCCGAAGTGAATTCGTGGGTTCAGCAGGCGTTTCGTAGCAGCGCGTAGTGTCAAGCTCCCGCCATTCAGTCTCAATGCCGACAACCGCGGAGTACATGTCTGACAAAAGACTGCTCTAAGCCGGTCTGCGTCCGATAGTCGGCGACCTGCATGGGATGCCCTCGCGGCGGGCTTTCGTGCAACAATCCGCGCCATCTTCGACGTCGAAGTTGCCCCGCCAGTTTTCGTCCGATGGGCGGGAACGTCGTCGACTGCGCCGAGGCCGCCGCGTTAAAAGCGCCGGCTCTGGGCAAATCAGACTGGACCCGCCTCGACCCTCCGGTAGTAAAGTTTGCGGAGCTTATTTCCGCCAAATGCAAGTTCTGAGCTTGTAGTCATCTCGTTGACGTTGTTCTTAATGTTTCCACCCCCGCGCTTACCGAGACGGTCGAGCTTCTCGATCGGCGTAGGTAGAAAAGGCAACGGGAAACGCTCAAATTTCGAAGCATGTTCTCTTCCGGAAACATGTCATCTAATCAGGAGCGGCGGTCGGCAACAGTCGCCTGAGTCGGAGGTGCTTTCTAAACCAGACGATGCCCAATCCAGAAGCCTCCTGCCGAAGATGAAGCAATCGGGAGACCAATGCAGCATCTCATGGACCGCCGCACCGTGGTGAAGAAAGCGGTCCTCGGTTGCTGGAGGTTGTTGAGTAGTTCCATGACATCGAATTGAGCTTTAGCCTGATGAATTGGGTCAATACCTACACCGCTAACTAAGGGGTGCGCCGTTTACGCCTTAGGTCAAGCTGGGGGACGTTGGACTGCTCTGACCTGCCCCTGCGAATTTCCTCCAGAATTGATTAGAGTCCGGCCCATCAAAGGACGGACGAATGAAGAAGCAGAGATTTACCGAAGAGCAGATAATTGCGGTGCTGAAGGAGCAGGAGGCTGGTGCGAAGGCGGCCGACCTTTGCCGCAAGCACGGATTTCAGAAGCGACGTTTTACAACTGGAAAGCCAAATACGGCGGCCTGGAAGTCTCCGAGGCCAAGCGGCTGAAGGCGCTTGAAGATGAGAATGCCAGGCTGAAGAAGCTGCTCGCCGAGCAGATGTTGGACGCAGCAGCACTCCGCGAGCTTCTTTCAAAAAAATGGTAGGGCCTGTCGCGAAGCGTGACGCCGTCACGCATCTGAAGACCGTCATGGGTCTTTCGGAACGGCGGGCCTGCCAGATCATATCCGCCGACCGCAAGACGATCCGCTATCAGTCGAACCGACCGCCGGAAACCGAGTTGCGAGCGAAGCTGCGCGACCTCGCCAATGAGCGGCGGCGTTTCGGCTACCGGCGACTGTTCGTCCTGCTTCGGCGGGAGGGAGAACCGTCCGGGGTCAATCGCATCTATCGCCTTTATCGGGAGGAGGGTCTCTCTGTCCGCAAGCGCAAAGCCAGACGCCGTGCTGTCCGCACGCGTGCTCCGATTTCTGGTCGAAGCTAAGGCCAATGCCCGATGGTCGCTAGACTTCGTGCACGACCAGTTCGCTTGCGGAAGGAGGTTTCGCGTGCTCAACATCGTCGATGACGTAACGCGCGAATGCCTGGCGGCGATCCCGGACACGTCGATCTCCGGCCGCCGTGTCGCCAGAGAACTGACGACGCTGATCGAACGACGCGGCAAGCCGGGGATGATCGTCTCCGACAACGGCACTGAACTCACCTCGAATGCGATCCTCGCGTGGTCGAAGGATCACAAAGTCGACTGGCACTACATCGCGCCGGGAAAGCCGATGCAGAACGGCTATGCCGAGAGCTTCAATGGTCGGATGCGCGACGAACTGCTCAACGAAAGCCTGTTCTTTGGCCTCAATCATGCCCGAAGCGCCATTGCCGAATGGGCGGACGATCACAATAATTTCCGGCCGCACTAATCGCTCGGATATCAGACCCCGGCAGATTATGCCGGGACCATCGCCGCAACCGGCTCCAACGCTGCGCAAGATGAAGGCTTCGCGTTTCCGCCGGTTGCTCACACCGCGCCACTTGGCGTATTCAAAACCGCCGAGGCTCTAATCGCCGCCGGATGAAAATTCAGTGGCAGGTCAGCTCAGTTTCATCGCGATCATGTTTTTGTGGCTGGTTTGCCTGCCGAGTTCCTGAATGTATCGACCTGTCGCTCTCGCGCGTGGGCCGGAAGGACATAAATAGCAGGCTCAAGAAATAAACGACCTGAAGGAAAACCGAAGCCGCTAGTGTTACGGCGAACGCTTTGAAGATGGAAAGCGACGCGGCGTAGGCCGAAACAGCGCTGGTGCACGTGACCAGTAGCAGGATGCAAAAAAAAGTTCTAAAGGACAAAGCCTTGCTCCCGTTCGTTCGTCCAATACTTGAACTGCGTCGACGCTGACGTTTCGCCCGATTCGTCCACGCTATGAACGTGCATGACTTCGCCGTGAGTGCCATAGGTTGCCAAAAGTTGGGTCAGCGCGAATACGCCAAAGTGACGACTTCTTCTTTCGCGGCTTCCGACTCGGCAAATCCTGTTCGCCAGACTCCGAAGGCCGCCGCCATAGCGAGCAACAAGGCGGCGCCAGTATCTCTCCGGGATACGCAATAAAATCTGCCGCTTCCTATCTATTGCATTTTTGTACGTTCTCCGCTGAGGTCGCGATCGGCTTGTTTGGTGAGACACCTTGGTCATGCACCAAGGTCGCTAATCAGGCAAAATAGATTGATTGGATGCCATCATCCGCGTTTTGAATAACGCTAAAAACGCGGCACCGAAAACGCCTGGGGACCGAGCGCGAACTCGCGACCGCGGCTTTCAGCACACTTTAAGTCAGCCAACAGTGAGCGCGGCTGTTGCCCCGGTTGCGCTAGCCAAATGTCGTGATGCTCGGATGGAACTCGCCGATTGCAAATTTTCTTTCTGCTTTATACGTCGTAAGGGGTGCCTTGATAGAAGCTCCACTCGTTAGCTTCGAGTTCAGGCTCTCGCGTCTGCAGCATGGGAAATGATTTCTAATTCTGCCGGGTATTCGTACAACGTACAGATCTCGTCAAACTTGGAACACGCACCCGTTTGCATAGTTTGCCCAAGGTCGGGATCCGTTCCGCAAATTTGGGACAAATTCGAGCCATACGTGCGGCGACGCCGATGGCCGCCGCGTTCGATTGCTGAACCCGCTTAGTCGACTCGCGGCTGCCGGTATGGTCTAACATCGTCGCGTTCATGTTTGGCCCGGAGTTGGTATGGGGGCTGGCCGGAATAAAAACACGCCCATTAAAATATCTCAATAGAATCAACTGGCTGGGCGACATCGGAGCGACGCGTCCGGAGCCTGGCTTGAATTGAACCGAACCGAATTGGCGCAGGACCATTTACACAGCACGCTGAAATCTGCATATTGCCGCGCGTTGTCGCTATCCCAAGTTGATGCACGAGTCGCTTTCGCTCCCGTCAAAAGCAGCTGGGCACGAGCTCTTTTCAAGAATTTAGAAGGCAAGGATATGGAAAATTTTGTGTATCTGTTGGAGCCAGAAAGTGCGATCTTTCGCGCCGCTGAGCTCCCTGATCGCAACAGCATTGCATCGATCGCCGGTTTAATTGGCAGTGATCTTATTCAGATGATCCGCTTCGACGACATGCACTCGCTATTTGTTGGCGAAGAAGCTTTGCGAGTTGGGTTAACCGCCTTTACGATCTTTGACGGGTACCCGATCCCTCTTGCCGGGCAGATAGCGCTTTTGGGAGGCGATGGTAGTAAACCTTATCGTTCGCCGTCAATAACGATGACGGAAGCCGCGCGACGTTTTGAATGTTGCCGGCCGGTGCTTGATCCTGTGTTTGTTCCGATGGACCGAGTGGCGAACAAGGGCCTCATCGTTGCGGGCGCACTGGAAGGCCTGCAAGTGCGTATTGATCGCCGCTCCCCGGTGCTCCTATGAGCGCAATGACGAATGATAGGATCCAGGAGAATGAACTCTATCGCGCCGATTCGCTGAGAGTCCGCGAGCGTGGCGACATGGGCTCGAGAAACGGAAAGCTGACGCCTCAAAGCGGCGTTTACTACGTTGCCGAAGGCCTCCCGTTCAACTGGACAAAGGTCAACACTGAAGGTCGGAAGACGTTCAGTGCCGGTCTCCAACTACTCTGAGGACTATCGAAGAGACATATGATAACTCTATCGGCGGCTAACACGTCGTTGCGCAGCAATTGATCTTTGATCTTCCCTCAGATTGCTACACTCAGACTGCTCGATCGGCGCCGCAGATTGAAAGCCTGCGTTTGTCCGTTTGGCGATAACTGGGAGGCGGGATCGCCTCCCCGCTGCACGGGCGATCGAGTGATTGAAAAGCCGGCTTCAACTGTCACTTGCTCAAGCTGGCACAACCTTTGAATGCTCGCCTTGCGGGGATCAAAGCAGCCAACTGAATTCGATTATTGGAGAAAGCGACGAAGCGCATGCCAAATGTGCATCACATCGGGGTCTCGACGGTGGCGGTGCCAGCTGCGGACGCCGCACGTCAAACCGGCATAGCCGTCGACCACTGCGACGATTGCCAAACACGCTATTTCAGCCGACCATGCCAGATGGGTCTCAAGTTATATTTTGATGACTATGTGCTCTTCCGCGTTTTTTCGCGCGCACTTGAAGAAATTGAGATGGGGACTGCCACCGCGACCGAGGCAACCGGCCTTTCGCTTAGGGAGCTGCGGGATATACCAGCCCGCAGTTTCCCGGCAAGGCTTATCCGCGCTTTTGCCCTGCAAGAGGCGAGTGATTGCGTGCCTGATGCGGAGGAGCAACTGTTGCGCGATATGCTCCTAGGGCATGTGCGGCCAGGCGACCCTGAGGGCGTGCGTTTTGCTAAGATCATTGCGCGACGTTCCATGCGCGAAGACCACCTCTGGCGGGATCTCGGCTTGCTTGACAAAGCCGAACTTAGGAGATTGCTGTTCGCGCATTTTCCGGCGCTGGTGGCAGGCAACACCAACAACATGAGGTGGAAGAAGTATTTTTACCGCAAGATTTGCGAAGCTGAAGGCTTTTCCCTTTGTAGCGCTCCCAGCTGCAAGGAATGCGGCGATTTTAATGAATGCTTTCTCCCTGAGGAAAGCGGAAGTCTTTCTGGAGCGGCAGAGTTCGTCGGGCGCGAGATCTTGAAAACGTGAAGGCCACAGATGCAACTTGGCGGGCTTGTCCGGCGACGTTGAACCGATACGGGGGATTATTGCTCCCGATATTACGACTGTGCGGGCACGCGCAAATGCCACTTTCCTAAAGATGAGCGGTGATGTCGTCGTCGGATAATGATCATCGGTCAATTCTGATAGCACCTACTAAAATTGCCTTAAGCTCTTCGCCGTATTCGACTACGCGATCCACAATTTGTCGGAGCTGAGCGTATGGCCGGAAAAAAGCGTCCGCGACTAGCGCTTTAACTTGATAGCTTGCTCACGATCTTTGCTGTAGCCTTCGAGCATTTCCTCAGAATCTGGCCCGCTGACGATCGAAACCGGCTCCGTTGTCAATCTCAGCCAATGGCGAAACAATCCGGGCCTGCAAGACTGCAGCTGCCAAGCTGTCGGCATTCCCCCTATTTGTTCATGGAGACAGCATAACAGCGAGTTTGTTGTAAGCGACAATCTCTACTGTGCCTTCATATGCGTTCTGCTGATCATCCGGCCTTGATTCGACGCGTGGTGCGAAGCCGATCGGCCGTCAAGACGGTACCGATCTGCTTGGCTCTACGACTTGCCACACTACTTCTGTCCCTCGCCTGAGATGTAAGGATACGGACGAGATTTGTTGATCTTTGACGCAAGCGATTTCCAACCGACAAGACCTCGCAGCCGCTTCGTCCAGTTTGGCGGTTTCGAGACAAGAGTTTGTCGATCCCGCCTTCGAAAGTTCGGAACTAAATAGCTGAAGATCAGCAAAACAGCTGTTTTATATGCTGCTGCCCACATGGCACGGGTTTTGAAGATTGCCATGCGAGGCGGCGCGAGCTGCCTGCCTTTTACTCAGCGA